>NZ_LWGA01000218.1:0-15073 GCF_001635235.1 Oleiphilus sp. HI0117
TGAAACAAAGACTAAATGACTACCTTGTAGTAGACCCGCTCTGTTCAAGAGATAATTGGAATTGAAGTCTAGCTAGCTAAGCGCTGCTTAACGATCTGGCTTACCTTACCGACGTCAGCTCGACCTTGAAGCTGAGGCTTAAGCACCGCCATCACCTTGCCCATATCCCGAACTGATTCTGCTCCAGAGCTCGCCACTGCCTCGGCGACCAAAGCATCAATTTCCTCGGCAGTCAGTGCCGCGGGTAGAAACGTCTCAATCACAGCGATTTCGCCAGCTTCTACATCCGCAAGATCTTGGCGGCTTGCTGCTTCGTACTGACTAATTGAATCTCGACGCTGTTTAAGCATTTTATCTAGCACAGCAAGCACACGAGCATCATCTAACTCTATACGCTCATCAACTTCGATACGCTTAAACTCAGCCAGAATTAAACGGATAGTCGCTAGACGCTCTTTTGCGCGAGCTTTCATTGCCTCTTTCATTGCAGAGGTAATACTTGCCTTTAAAGTACTTGCACCGGCTTCGCTCACACTAAACTCCATCTAATTACATTGCTGTAGAACCCTACCTGCATAACGACCGTACCAAGACACTCGCATATCGCGATCAACCTGATAGAGCAAGGGTAAAGTTTTATCTGCTTAAAACGCAAAAAACAACAATAGGCTAGAATATCATTATCCTAGACCTTGTCGTTTTATCGCTCACATTCTCTTTATCTAAAATATAGACAAAGAGTGGTGACAAATCTTAGTACAGTCTTTCGAAACGTTTTGTTTCGCGCTGAACCTTCTTCGCGTGACGCTTAACAGCTGCAGCTGCTTTACGCTTACGTACAGAAGTAGGCTTCTCGTAGAATTCACGACGACGAACTTCAGACAAAACACCTGCTTTTTCACAAGTACGCTTAAAACGACGAAGAGCGATATCAAATGGCTCGTTTTCTTTCAATTTTACAGAAGGCATTAAAATTACCTGTTCCAATAAAGTTATATTGATAAATTCTTACTGAGCTATGGCTGCAGTGCACATTTCAGCAAGCTTGGCTTACTGGCACAGCGATCAAAATATAGACACAGTTCCACTTAGGGGCGCGAAGTTTAATTGGAAAAATCCGGCAAGTAAAGTGATATCATATAAAATTCATTATATTCACCACCCAGGGAGAAAACTTTGTCTAATTTAGAGACTTTCGTCCAACGTTTAAACCAAGATGCAAGCAGCATTCAGTTTGAAGATACAATGGCAATTATTGACGAGCTATATGAATTTACACCCACAGCCTTTCAAAATGGCGAGCAAGCCAATGAGGCAGGGCAGAACTCGGGCTCCTGCAAACTCTTTGCTTTTGCCCAGCTTCAAAACCTGGATGAGCAACAAACTCTAACTTGTTTTGGTCAATACTATCGCGAAGATGTGCTCAAGAACCCTGAGGGCAATGACCACCAAAACATTCGCAACTTTATTACTCAAGGCTGGAAAGGCATTTCATTTTCGGGTGAGGCATTAAAGGCCAAGTAGAAGCATCTGTAAGCAGAGGCTTCCACGCCTAGCACGGGGCATCGACCTGCGAGGGATGGAACCCTCTGCCTACGATAATCGTTATTTGCCCGCTACCTGTGAATCCACAAACTTGTAGGCAGAGCCTTCCACGGCTCGCAAGCGGGCTAGCACGAGATTGATCCTGCAAAAGACGGAGCTCTCTGCCTACACTAAAACCAAGCTTTGAGAAAAAACTACATCTGGCTCTCGGCCGTTTCGATCTCTTCACTCAGTTCAAACCATTCCATCTCGGATTCTTCTAAACCGACTTTATGTGTTGCCTGCTCATCCATCAATTCTTTCAACTTGGCTTTATTTTCAGCTTGATAAATCTCTGGGGCAGCGAGTTTCTCTTCGAGCTCAGCTAAAGCTTCTTGGTGCTTCTCCATCGCCTTTTCTGCGGTTTTGAGCTTTTTCTTCAGTGGGCTCAATTTCTGACGAAGCTCCGCAGCGATACGCTTGCGTTCCTTTTTATCTTCCGCTGATTCATTTTGCTTGTCTGCACTGTCTGTCTCTACAGTTTCAGTTTTACTCGACTCTTTATGGAAGTCTTGCAACCAAACTTCGTAATCGTGCAGGTCGCCTTTAAACTCTTCGACTTTCCCGTTTGCCACCAGCCAGAAGGTGTCGACGGTATTCTTTAGTAAATGACGATCATGCGAAACTACCAATATTGCTCCCTGGAAAGCCTGCAAAGCCATCGTCAGCGCATGACGCATTTCCAAATCCAAGTGGTTAGTCGGTTCATCAAGCATTAGAAGGTTTGGTTTCTGCCAAGCAATAATCGCCAAAGCCAAGCGAGCTTTTTCTCCACCCGAGAAACGCTCGATGGTCTCCAATGCAGCGTCGCCTCTAAAATCAAAACCACCTAAAAAGTTACGAATTTCTTGATCCGTCGCTTTTGGGTTAATTCTCTGCAAGTGCAAGAAAGGGCTCGCGCTCAGATCCAAGGCTTCCAACTGGTGCTGGGCAAAATAGCCAATTCGAAGGTGCTCTCCTTCTGCACGCTGACCACTAAGCTGAGCTAAATCACCTACCAGGCTTTTGATTAAAGTCGACTTACCGGCACCGTTTGGCCCTAGAAGGCCTACTCGTGTACCCGGTAAGATGCTGGTAGTAAAATCTTCGAGCACTGCTTTCTGCTCATAGCCCAAGTCTGCTTTTTGAATGCTTAGTAATGGGCTAGATATTTTGTCGCTCTCAGGAAAGCTAAAGTTAAACGGTGAATCAATATGAGCCGGGGCAATAAGCTCCATTCTAGCAAGTTCTTTAACACGACTCTGAGCCTGTTTTGCCTTGGTCGCTTTCGCTTTAAAGCGATTTACAAAAGACTGAATTTCGCTAATACGCTGCTGCTGCTTTTCATACTGAGATTGCTGCTGAGCAAGCTTTTGAGCACGCTGCGTCTCGAACTCACTATAAGTTCCTGTATATTGATTCAGCTGCTTGTGTTCGAAGTGAAGAATATGTGTCGACACGGCATCAATGAAGTCACGGTCATGAGAAATGAATAACACCGTACCTTCGTAACGTTTCAGCCATTGCTCCAGCCAGAGCATCGCATCTAGATCCAAGTGGTTCGTCGGCTCATCCAGCAACAATAGGTCAGAAGGGCACATCAGTGCTTGCGCCAAATTCAAACGAATTCGCCAACCACCAGAGAAGTCATTAACCGGGCGCTGCATGTCTTTCTGATCAAATCCCAAACCATGCAGTAACTTTTCCACGATAACTGGTGCTTCATAGGCACCTATGTGCTCCAGCTCTCCATGGAGTTCAGCAATTTTATGGTCATCGTGTGCGGCTTCAGCTTGTTTTAATTCAGCCTCCAGACTACGGAGCTGCTGATGGCCATCGAGCACATAATCTTTAGCCGTTCGCTCTCCTGCTGTGACTTCCTGAGCCATATGAGAAACACGGCAGTTACCGGGCAAAGAATAGGCACCCGAATCCGGGCTAAGTTCGCCTAAGATAAGTTTAAACAAGCTTGTTTTTCCTGCCCCGTTGGCGCCAATAATCGCCACACGTTGACCGGCATGCACAAGGGCATTCGCCTCGGCTAATAAAGGCTCCGGGCCTCTTCGTAGGGTCAATGCATCGATCTTTAACATTCAGGAAACCTGCCTTTACTGATAAGATATGTCTGGATGGCGCAGACGGTAGCGGATATCCTACGCAACATCAATCCTAAGATGCCGATAAATTCCTATGGATTTATTTCGATTTACACTTATCAAATATGCTCTAACCAAATGACTCATAGCCGCCCCTCTATCACCGCAATATCGGCAGCAGAAATGAACGCCCTCTCTCTAGAGAATGAATTTTGGCTATGTTCACTTAAGCTGTGGAAGAATAAAACACTGCAAGACACCTTATTAGACCTACAAGATGCCCAAGGCTTTCGCGTCAACCTATCACTCTTTGCAATGTGGGCTGGGCTTATGAAAAAGAATATTACACCGCTGCTACCCAACATCAACGAAGAGCTAGACTCTTGGCACGAACAAGTCGTTGCACCACTTAGGCAGGTAAGAAAAAGTCTACCCAAAGGTGCGCTAAGAAAGGACGTTCAGCAAAACGAGCTGCAAGCCGAACAAGTCGAACATGCTTTACTGTTTAAGCTATCTCAGACGATTCCATTTGAGCAGAACGGAGACACGATCGATATTCTGATTGGTAATTTATTAGCTAGCAGGCTGCCGAAATCACATCTATTATTATGTATTCGAACTTGTTTACCAAATTGCTCCGACTCTGAAATCCAGTCACAAATTTGTAAACACAATATTAGCTATTAACAACACAAAACATGATCTTAATAGCACAAAGACACAGGAACTTGTCACCATGAAAATGATTTCTCGTTTTATTACCATCAGCATTCTTGCCGCCGCAATCATCTTGCCTTTTTTCTTTAAGATGGACAATGGTAAGCCTACACTCGCCATGCCGACGTCTGCCGACCTGATTCCTGATAAAATACTACCCGACAGCCTTACCGGCAATGAAAGCTCGAGCTCGACAACCAGCTCAAGCAGCAGTAACAAAGTGTCCTTCTACAAATGGCAAGACGCAACAGGCATGTGGCACTATGGTGATAGACCCCCAGCAGGGGCTCAGAACGTATCAACCATGAATGTAAACACCAATGTTAATATTATCCAAAGTGTGAAAATCGAGTCGGACGAAGAGTCTACCTCAGCCTATGCACCACAACCCAAAATGTCAGAAACCCTGGCAGATGGCCAACTAACAGCTGATGATGCATTCAATGCAATGAGTGACGCAAAAGCCGTCCGTGATATGATGGAATCTCGTAACGAAACACTGAAAGCGATTACCGGCGAAAACTAAAAGCCATTCATTTCGCTCATACCAGTACACTTCAGCAAATAGCCCTGAGAAGACCTTAAGTCATTAAGGCCCTCTCTAAGCCCCTTACCAGAGCACAAAAAGACCGTGACAAAAAGCAGTAAACAGCAATATCGAATTAAAGAGATGTTTTACAGCCTGCAAGGCGAAGGCGCTCGTGCAGGGCGTGCAGCTGTATTTTGTCGTTTTAGTAAGTGCAATTTATGGAATGGGAGAGAAGATAGCCGGGCAGACGCTGTGTGCAATTTCTGCGACACAGATATTCTTGGCACAGATGGGCAAAATGGTGGCGAGTTTGCTAATGCCCAAGCATTGGCAACAAAAATTCAATCACTCTGGGACAGCAATCAAGTACTCGCCAGCTCTTCTTCAAGCCGTAAGAGTATAGCCAAACCCTACGTTATCTTCACTGGCGGAGAACCACTACTTCAGCTTGACCCAAAACTGATAGAGTTGATGCATCAGCTAGGTTTTGAGATCGCTATTGAGAGCAACGGCACGCTCCCTCTTCCTGAGGGTATTGACTGGGTATGCCTTAGCCCAAAAGGCAAATCAAGCATTGTTTTTGATCGCTGTGATGAACTAAAGCTGGTTTATCCTCAGAGCGACGCACTACCTGAAACCTATCAAGACTTCCCCGCTGATCACTATTTTTTATCGCCCATGGCCAGCCCCGCTGTGCGCTTTGGTGAAGACCCAGACAAAATAAACAATACCCGTTTAGCGCTCGACTATTGTCTGAGCCACCCTCAATGGCGCTTAACATTACAAATGCATAAGCTACTTGGAATAGACTAAGACTACCTAGCCCATTTACCCCCTTCCATCTTTCAGTCTCTTAAGCTACTTTAGACTTTTTATAATTCAAAGTGGAATATCGCAATGCGTCTCTCATTATTATTTCTTATATGCTTAGTGCTTACAGCATGCTCAACCCGTGACTTACAAGGAACCTTGGGCGGCTCTACCGCTCAGCGCTTAGTCACACATAGCATCGATGATCTGGTCAGAAGTATTGAAGATGAAAAGCTAGATGCACTCGAAGGTAAAAACGTTTATATCAACTCTTACTTTTTAAGTGATTCACCCCTTAAAGCTTATGCCGACAAACGTTTGGCGATTGAGTTAGAAAGCCGTTTCGGTATCAATGTTGTGGCCACACAAGAAGAGTCTGAACAGGTGATGACAGCCTTCTACACCTCTCTTGGCACAGACTTGGACAACTTTGGTATTGCCATACCCTTTGGCTATGTTCCAGGGGTCGCTGAAAACACTCAGCTAAACATCATCACTTTAGAGAAATTCCACGGTATCGCAGAAATGTATTACTACATCGGCGAAACCGGCAGCGAAAATCGTAGCCAAGTCTTACAGGCCAAGGTGAAGACCGATGCCCTAGGCCTGCCATTTATCACGATTCCGCTTTCTAATATCGACCGTCACGAAAGCTTATTTTAGCCTTCGCTCTATTCGCTATTATTAGTGTTTGCTTACTGCTTCTGCTCCATCAGCCAAGCGACTTGTTTCTCAAGCTCTTCAATTCGAGCGAAGAGCTCATCTGAAGACGCTGAAGAGTCGCTTACTGGTGTTGAAGGCTCTTGTATTTGCGTCATATCAGGCTCCCCACTGAGCAGGTGCATATAACGATCTTCCCGCTGTCCGGCAGACGACGGTAAGCGACACATCAATGGTGTTGTTCTGTTTAGCAGCTTATCGACTAAAGCAATTAGTTCTTCTGGCCCTGAAAACTCATACATTCTGCGGGTTCGGGTGAGAAGCTCATTCACCGTCTGCGGGCCTCGCAGCAAGAGCATGCAAAAGATAGCGTGCTCTGCGTCATTCATATGATATTCACGCGTCAGACGCTGGTCATATTTATCCGCTCTTGAACCGTACTCAAATTTTACCAAGGCCCGCTTCTGTAAGTCATAAAGGCTCTGTTGAACATCACCTTCAGAAAGATCCATCACCGGTTCACGGCTAGTTTTCTGATTGCAGGCTGTCACCAGGCTATTGAGCGTTAAAGGATAGACATCGGGTGTGGTTAGCTGTTTCTCCATCAAGGCCCCCAAAATACGAGCTTCGACTAATGACAAGATGGAAGAAGAATCATGTTCACTCATTTATGATTTATGCCTTTTGTTATATTTTAGTGAATTTGTCGATTTTAACGTGTGTCTTTATCAATTACACGACTTATTGAAACAGCAATTATTGGACATCGGATCTATCCTCTGCATACTTATATAGCATAGTTTTTAGCACCAAGGCACTCTAGGACAATTACTTAAAAGGATATATCTATGAGCAAGCCGCTCATTATGATAGTTGATGATGAACCTATCAATTTACGTCTACTTTCTGAAGCACTCAAATCCGAGTTCGATCTTATTGCCGCCACTAATGGCACTCAGGCATTACAACAGCTCGAGCAGCAGCATGAGTCTATCGAACTGATCTTGCTCGATGTCAATATGCCTGGTATGTCGGGCATGGAGGTGCTTGACCGCATCAAAGAACATGATGAGTGGTCCGACATTCGCGTAATCTTCGTTACCGCAATGAACCAAGTTTGTGACGAAGCCGCGGGCTTGGCCCATGGTGCCGTCGACTATATTACCAAGCCCATTTCAGCCCCCATTGTCTTGGCTCGAATTCGTACCCAGCTTACCTTGCGGGCTGCCAAGAAATCCCTTGCCGAGCAAAATCAGCTACTTGAACAACACGTTCAAGAGCGTACTGAAGAAATTAGATATACCCAGGAAGTCGTTATCAACGCACTCACCACGCTCGCCGAAACCCGTGACCAGGAAACCGGATTACATATCGTTCGTACCCAACATTACGTTAAACAACTTGCAGAACTGGTGCGCGACTTACCCGAATATAAAGATGAGTTAGATGACGAAGCTATCGATGCAATGTTCCGAACAGCACCATTGCATGATGTTGGAAAGGTAGGGATCCCCGATCGAATACTACTTAAGCCCGGAAAGCTGGATGCAGAAGAATGGGAGATCATGCGCAGTCACGCTTCTTTAGGCGGCGATGCCCTGCAAAAAGCTCGTCAATTATCAAATAGGACACAAGAGGGCGATTGCTTCCTGAAATATGCACAGGAAATCGCTTAATGTCATCATGAAAAGTGGGATGGCTCTGGCTACCCTAAAGGGCTAAGCAAAGAAGCTATCCCATTATCTGCACGCTTAATGGCGATTGCCGATGTGTATGATGCCTTGATCTCCAAGCGTTGTTACAAAAGCGCCATGACACATGAACAAGCTTTAGAGATTATGCGCGAGGGCAGAGCTCAGCATTTTGACCCGGTAATGCTTGATGCCTTTCTGGATAACTGCCACTTATTCCTGGCAATCGCTGACAAGTACAAAGACGAGTAAGTGCTCGCAATATTTTCCGGACAAATAATGCGATCTGTTGTAGCGCAGTATCTGCCTCTCTAACACGTGGAGCAAATATCTTAAAGACGTGAAACAACCCCTCAAACACATCGTAAGTGAAATCACATTCGCTTTCATTTACGCGCTGGGCGGACGTATCGCCTGCCCAGTATCGTCAGCGCCAAGCTTAACCGTACTATAACCTTTACTTGGCAAAGCCCGGCTTTTCAACTGCGCCCAGGTACTCTACCTTTAACTCCTTTACTAAATCAGCCATCGATTTAATTGTGTGAATGCCCGATACGCCTTCACCAGCACTCCAAAAGTCCTTCCATGCATTACTACCTGCCAAATCAAGATCGACACTTTCCTTGGCCTGGTAACTTGCCAAGTCAACGCCAGCACGCTCAATTGACGGCTTAAGGAAGTTACACTTCACGCCAGTAAAGGTATCTGTGAAGATCAAATCTTTAATCCCTGATTCAACCAACATCTTTTTGTAGTCAGGGTCTACCTCGGCTTCTTCGGTGGCTATAAAGCGTGTTCCCATATAAGCAAAGTCTGCTCCCAGCACTTCAGCTGCACGTATACCGTAGCCATCATTCACAGCACCGGCCAAAGCCAAAGGGCCGTCCCAAAATTCTCGAATTTCTCTCACCAAAGCAAAGGGGTTAATGGTACCCGCATGGCCTCCTGCTCCTGCCGAGACAACAATAATTCCATCCACACCCGCAGCAATTGCTTTCTTCGCATGCTCTGCACGAATCACATCATGAAAGACAACACCGCCCCACTCATGCACTTCCTTCACTATCTCTGCAGGGTTGCCCTGACTGGTAATGACAAAAGGAACCTTATGCTTCTTGACCACTTCTCGGTCACTCGGTAAACGCGTATTTGAGGGATGTACAACCAGATTAACACCGAAAGGGGCAACAGGCTTGCCGGGGTTAGCTTCAGCAAACTGCGCCAAGTCCTCGCTAATTTCGCCAAGCCAAGTATCTAATAAGTCCTGAGTTCGGGTATTGAAGCTGGGAAACGTGCCTACGACTCCGTTTTTACATGCATTGATCACCAGTTTAGGGCTAGAGACCAAAAACATCGGCGCGCAGATAACAGGCAAGCTTAGTTTGTTTTCGAATAAGGCGGGTATTTGCATTTTTTCTATCTCAATGTAAAAGCTATTTTTGGCAGAACCGCTTCTACCGTCGGCTCGGCAATGTGCCCATACGCTTGGCAATAATTCCGAGCATCATCTCATCACTACCACCGGCTATCGATAGTATCCGCGTATCACGATAGGCTCTGGCAGCAGGATTATCCCACATAAAACCCATGCCTCCCCAGTATTGAAGGCAGCTATCACTTACTTCACGCCATAACCTGCCCATTTTTAATTTAGCCATGGATGCCAGGTAGGTCGCGTCTTCACCTTCAATATGTTGCTGACAAGCTCTCCAAGTCAGCGCTCTGAGCGCCTCAACTTCGGTTTGCAACTCTGCCAAGCGAAAGTGCACCACCTGATTGTTTAATATCGGCTGGCCAAAGGTCTCCCTATCTCGGCACCAATCCCGGGTATCACTGATAATTCGCTCCATTCCCTTTAGTGAACTCGCAGCGGCATACATTCGCTCTTCTTGAAACTGCATCATCTGCATAGCGAAACCTTTGTTCTGTTCGCCTATTCGATAGCGCTTAGGTACGCGAACATTATCAAAGAATATCTGCCCCGTATCACTGGCGCGCATACCGAGTTTATCCAAAGGCTTTGAGGTCTCGATACCCGGTGAATCCAAAGGCACAATGATCATTGATTTATTTGCATGAACGCTGCCTTCAGAAGTGTTGGCAAGTAAACAAATCCAATCACCTTGCGTCGCATTCGTGATCCACATCTTACTGCCATTGATAAGGTAGTCATCACCGTCACTTTTAGCGGTCGTTTTTAAACCTGCAACATCTGAACCTGCCCCAGCTTCACTAACCCCGATACAAGCAACCATATCTCCAGCGATGGCTGGCGCCAAAAAATCACGTTTTAACTCATCACTACCAAAACGAGCCAAAGCAGGCGTGGCCATGTCTGTTTGCACACCAATCGCCATGGGCAAGGAACCACCATAGGCTCGGCCAATTTCCTCAGCAAACACCAGGTTATAACTATAATCTAAACCTGCACCACCATTCGCTTCGGGTTTATGTATACCCAACAAGCCCAGGTCACCCATTTTCTTGAATAGTGAATGTAAAGGCGCTTTGCCTGCCTGCTCCCACTCATCAACAAAAGGGTCCATTTCCTGATCAACAAAGGCTCGCACTGTTTTGCGTAAGGCTTCATGTTCAGACGTGAATTTCATGCTCATCTCCAATATAAGATCTAACTAACGCAATCTTAAGAATCGAAGACAAAAAGAAACAGCGTGACTCAGGTCATATAAATGGCCAAACGGGCCATAAAGGTAAATAATACCCCAATATATTCCGGAGATTATGATGCTAAAACATGTCACGCTTTATGCCTGCGAGAATGCAATGGGCTTAAGTTTAGGTCTTAGTCATGATGTATTTGCCTTTGCCTCCATGCTACAAAAAAAGCTTTTGGGCGAGGCTATATCTATCTCGCTAGTTACCTTAGATGGCAAAGCTATTTCATCATTCAGCGGCTTAAGCATTACACCTGATCAGGCACTAGGCGATATCAAACATACAGACCTGGTCATTCTTCATGGAATCTGGGGTGACATGGAAGCGCTGCTAATCGATCAGCGCCCCTTATACCCAAAGCTTAGGGAGTGGCACGAGCAAGGTATCCCGATTATGGCTGCGACAACCGGTTCCTACTTTCTGGCAGAGGCCGGGCTCTTGGATGAGCGAATCTGTACCACGCATTGGCATAAGCAAGAAGAATTCGCACAGAAGTACCCCAAAATCGATCTTCGCCCCGATCGTTTTATTACCGCTACCGGGGAACTGTATTGCTCTGCAGGAATGAATGCAGCCATGGAGATCATGATCTATCTGCTTTCACGCTTATCCTGCACTGAGGTTGGCGAAGCCGTAGAAAGTACTTTTTTGGTCGATTTCAGACGAGCCTACTCCGGCGAATTTGCCTCCATTGGTAAACAAACCTACCATCAAGACGACGCTATTCTCTCTATCCAGCAGTGGCTTGAAATCCACTTCATTGAGCCCCTTTCTATCGAGCAACTTGCCACAAAAGCAAATATGAGTGTACGCACCTTTAAACGTCGCTTTAAAGAAGCAACGGGCGAATCACCTCTTAGCTATATTCAACACTTAAAAATTGAGCAGGGAAAAGAGCACCTCAAACATAGTGATCAAAGTGTCGCAGAAATATCATGGAAGGTTGGTTATCAAGACCCTGGCCACTTCAATCGTTTATTTCAGCGAAAATATGGCCTAAGCCCCGCCGCTTGGCGTAAGAAGCTACGATAAATTTTGCTCACTACAATCAGCTAGACAAGTCCCTTGATTCAGCAGTGCCTTAGGACAGGGCTCTCTCTTCGAAACAAGCCTTTCAGTGCACACTAATAAGGCCCTCACTGATAGATCACACGCATAGGTTTTAGCTAATCTATTGAATAATAATAACAATTTCCAATGGCATAGCGCTTGCAAAAGCCCTTTATGAAATTTATTCCTCAGCTCAAACCTGACGCTGACCAACACAGTAAATAAAGGTGATTGTGATGAAGAAAGAAGAAGTGATCGAAGCAATTGTATTAGCTAAAAAATCTAAAGAACTTACCTGGGAAGGTATGGCAGAAGAAGTCGGCATGGGCTCAGTATGGCTCACCTCAGCTTGTCTGGGCATGAATAGTATGCCCGAGGACGTTGCAGATAAGGTTTGTGCCTTACTTGATTTACCGGACGAAGCAAAGCCTGCATTGATGGAATACCCGACTAAAACCTGGGATCAATCCATTCCTCAAGACCCTTTAATTTATCGGCTATATGAAATTGTCGGTGTCTACGGCGATACGCTAAAAGAAGTAATACAAGAAAAGTTTGGCGACGGCATCATGAGCGCAATTGACTTCAGTATGGATGTTGAAAAAGAAGAGAACCCGAAAGGTGATCGCGTCGTCTTAACCATGAATGGTAAGTTCTTACCCTACAAAGCCTGGTAGCTTAATCGAGTACGAGGCCAGAGCTTCGTACTCACTTTTATTTATTGTTTTTACTTAATAATTTCTCGAACCCTATTTAAACAATTTTTAGTTCTCTATGAATGACAGTAGGCTGGACCGTCTTAGCCTAAGAGGACCTTTAACCCGATCAATATCAAAATCGTCCCACCTAACACTTCAGCTCGACTTTCGAGCCAAGTGCCTGTTTTCTCGCCAAGGTAGACTCCGGCAAAGCTAAATAGTGCAGTGGTTATAGCTATGAAAGCACAGGCTAGAAATCCGTTAACGTTCAGCAAAGTCAAGGAAAAGCCCGCCGCCATTGCGTCGATACTGGTGGCAATACCTAGAATGAACATAGCACGATGACTTATATGAGAAGGGACATTCTCTTCACCAGTAATAAGCGCTTCATAGATCATCTTAATACCAATAATCAAAAGCAATATAAACGATACCCAGGGAGCATAGGTTTCAGCAAAAACGAGAACACCTTTACCTCCTATAAAACCAATAAGGGGCATAAGGCCCTGAAAAAGGCCGAAGTAAATAGCGCACATTGTGGCAAGCTTTAGTGTGCCGACCGTTTTTTTTGAACCTAAACCAATAGACACAGCAAACGCATCCATACTTAACGCGATTGCCAGAAGTAACAATGCCAACAAAACGAACCCTTAGTTCAACTATATTTGGGTTGAGAAGTATACAAAACCTAGATGTTAGTGTGTTAAATGGATTTCTCAACGGGATTTATATTTCTTGTTTCTATGGTCGAAACTTTACCGGGCTGTGCATTCCCGCTTGGTAATGACCCGGAATATTGCAGGCAGCCTCTACTTCCCAAGCTTCTTCGAATGTCCAGATGAGCGTTTCGGTTTTTCCAGGTGCGACAGTAATGGCATTACCACCCGGACCGTGATGCATATTCGGGTTATTCATCATCATTTTCCCGTGCTCCATATGCTCATCCTTAGTACCAATGGCGAACTCATGCGGCACTGCGCCTTTGTTGGAGATCACAAACTTAATGGTTTCACCATTTTTAATATTGAACGGTTTATGGACAAAGCGCATCGCATCGTTCGCTTCAACATTTATCACTCGGTCTACATCATTTTCTTGTCCAGGATTACCCGCCAATGACCCGCCATGGTGTCCACCATGAGCGCCATGTTCCTCTCCATGATGTCCGCCATGCATACCTTCCTTCATTTCACCGCCCATGTGACCGTGGCCTCCTGTATCGCCCATATGCTTTTCTTGCATCATTTTGTGGTGATCGTGCTGGCCATCTCCCGCTGACATATGGTTCTCGCCATGCATATGGCCTGTGCCATCATCATGACTATGATTTGCGCATGCAGCTGTGATTAGGATTGCGCTGATAGCTGCAAAGCCAGTTATTGATTTCGTTAGTGATAGTTTCATTTTCATTATCCTTTCTGTGTTTATTTTGATAGTTGTGAATCGTTTTCTGTGAGGTCACTGTTCTCTTTTTTGAGCGTTACCTGTTTCCACACATAAAAAATCGCGGGAATTAACATCAAACTCAAGGCCAAGGTGCTGATCATGCCGCCAATCATGGGCCCTGCAATACGCTGCATTACTTCAGAACCTGTGCCCGTTCCCATCATGATTGG
Organism: Oleiphilus sp. HI0117; assembly: GCF_001635235.1. Lineage (NCBI taxonomy): Bacteria > Pseudomonadati > Pseudomonadota > Gammaproteobacteria > Oceanospirillales > Oleiphilaceae > Oleiphilus > Oleiphilus sp. HI0117. The sequence goes on from NZ_LWGA01000218.1 coordinate 14,107, forward strand.
AATTAAACCGACCATCAGAGAGAGAACCGTCATCAAGATGGGGCGCACCCGCAGCCCGGCTCCCTGCATGACAGATTCACGAATATCTTCCTTCGTTAACAAACGCATATCTCGCTTGGCGTTTTCAATGGTGGCTTGATAGGATTGATTTAAATAAACCAACATCAGTACGCCGATCTCAACAGCCACACCTGCGAGAGCGATAAAACCAACCGCAACCGCTATCGACATGTTGTAATCCAGCCAATACATCAACCAAAGCCCTCCGATTAACGAAAATGGTACGGTTCCCATAATGATGAGTACTTCCAAAAAGTTACGGAAGCTCATGTAAAGAAGTAGCATGATGATCGCCAAGGTAAGTGGCACAACAGCTCGCAGACGTTCCTCGGCTCGTTGCATGTACTCGTATTGGCCAGACCAAGCGATGGAATAACCCGCCGGAATTTCGACTTGTTCAGAAACAATCTGTTGTGCTTCTTTGACGTATGACCCCAGATCACGCCCATCGATATCGACAAGCGTCCAACCATTTAAACGAGCATTTTCACTCTTAATTCCCGGCGGACCATCTGCGATATAAACATCAGCCACGTCAGCCAAAGCAATGTGTTGTTTTCCGGGAGTGACAATAGGCAGCAATTTCAGTTTTTGTTCGGAATCGCGATAATGTTGCGGATAACGCAGATTCACCGGATAACGCTCTAAACCTTCGATCGTTTCAGTAATATTCATGCCGCCAATCGAAGCACGCACGACTGCTTGAATATCCGCCACACTCATCCCAAAGCGTGCTGCGCGTTCACGGTCAATATCAATCTTTACATAGCGACCACCGGCGACGCGTTCAGAGTACACCGATGCCGTACCTTCCACTTCAGGTAAAACTTCTTCTAATCGTTTACCGATTTTCTCGATCTCAGACAAACTCGGGCCGGCGATCTTAATGCCTACAGGCGTTTTAATA
>NZ_LWGA01000219.1:0-4449 GCF_001635235.1 Oleiphilus sp. HI0117
TGCAATTGAGTATTCCCGTACTAGCCATTGGGGGTATTAGCATAGACAATATTGCTCGCTTCAGAGATACTCCTCCTCATAATATTGCGGTCATTAATAGTCTCTTTGGCCAGGCAGATATCTACCAAGCTGCGCTGGCGCTAAGCGCCGCATTTAAACAAATTCAAACTTATTAATTTAGAAACAGGTTCCAATATGTCTCGATCCGAAGATCTTTTCAACGATGCCCAAAGTGTGATCCCAGGCGGCGTAAACTCCCCGGTGCGCGCATTTAAAGGTGTTGAAGGTACTCCCATTTTCTTTGAACGCGGTGAAGGCGCCTATTTAGTAGATGCCGACGACAAGCGCTATATCGACTATGTCGCGTCATGGGGACCAATGATCTTGGGCCATGCCAACCCGGATGTAATCTCTGCCGTGAAAGCGCAACTAGACCACGGCTTGGGCTACGGTGCGCCAACTGAAATCGAAACCATCATGGCGAAAAAGGTTTGCGAACTTGTCCCTTCTATTGAAATGGTTCGTATGGTGAGTTCGGGAACCGAAGCAACCATGAGCGCTATTCGCTTGGCGCGTGGTTTTACCGGACGCGATAAAATCGTTAAGTTCGAAGGCTGTTATCACGGGCATGCTGACTCGCTACTCGTTAAAGCAGGCTCTGGCGCGCTAACGCTTGGCGTGCCTAATTCACCTGGAGTACCTGCGAGTGTCGCCGAGCATACAATCACCCTTACCTATAATGATGCAGACCAAGTTAAAGCACTGTTTGATGAAATGGGTGACCAGGTTGCTGCGATTATTGTCGAACCCGTTGCCGGGAATATGAACTGCATTCCTCCAGTACCTGGCTTTTTAGAAAGCTTACGAGAAGTCTGTGACAAACATGAAAGTGTCTTGATCTTTGATGAAGTCATGACTGGCTTCAGAACCGCTTTAGGCGGAGCCCAGTCTGTATACAATGTGAAGCCTGACCTAACTACTTTAGGAAAAGTAATTGGCGGTGGTTTACCGGTCGGCGCTTTCGGTGGCCGTACAGATATTATGCAAGCGATAGCGCCTACAGGCCCAGTCTACCAAGCCGGTACTTTATCGGGTAATCCGCTCGCCATGGCAGCCGGTCTAGCTATGCTGAATGCGATATCCGAGCCAGGTTTCTATGAAGCGCTAAGTCTGCAAACCACGAAACTGGTAGACGGCTTAAAAGCAGCTGCTAAAGAAGCCGGTGTGCCAATGACCTTTAACCAGGTGGGTGCAATGTTTGGTTTCTTCTTTACCGAAGCAGAGCAAGTTTCTCGCTTTGATCAAGTCATGGAATGTGACTTGCCTCGTTTCAAGGCTTTCTATCATGCGATGTTAGAAGAAGGTGTTTATCTTGCGCCGTCTGCGTTTGAAGCTGGCTTTGTTTCAAGCGCGCACAGCGATAAGGAAATTGAAGCAACAGTTGAAGCAGCACGAAAAGTGCTCAAGTCTCTTGCTTAGTTTTCTGTAAAACCTTCTAAAATAGTATTCAGAAATAACAGGCCTTTGTCCGTCGTACATAGGCCTTCTTCCTTCATCAAGCCCCTTGTCTTGAGTTCCGTTAACATAGGCTCTAAGACGCTGAGTTCCAGGCCCGTACGCTGAGATAGTAGTGAAGCTGGCACACCTTTCGTCAGACGTAGAACATTCATCATAAACTCGAAAGCTAAATCTTCTTGTGGAATAGCTTGTTCGCCCACTCTAATACTAGGCCCTGAACTGACATCAGAGCGCCTACTAGCAATTGCTTTTAAGTAATCGTTTGGGGTTCGAGTCTTACGGTAGCGATACATTCCCCTAAGCTGCTGAGCATCATCTAGCAAAGTGATTTTAGAGTGTGCACCGGCACCAATGCCAAGATAGTCACCAAACTGCCAGTAATTAAGATTGTGCTTAGCTTGAAAATCTGGTTTCGAGAATGCCGAGACTTCGTACTGCTGAAAACCCTTCTCGCCTAACAATTGCAGGCCATTATTTTGAATATCCCACATCAGTTCATCTTCAGGTAGAGCAGGCGGGTAGCGATAGAACTCGGTATTTTGTTCGATCGTCAATTGATACCAGGATAAGTGATTCGGCCCAAGCGATAATGCACTTTGGATATCATCCATGGCATCATCCAATGTTTGCCCGGGCAAACCATGCATCAAATCAATATTACAGTTAGTAATACCTCCCTCGTGTGCTTGTTCAATGGCCTTCATTGCTTCACTAGCAGAGTGAATGCGCCCAAGCTTTTCCAAATAGCGGTCTTTAAAACTCTGAACACCTAAAGATAGGCGGTTAATACCTGCTTGAGCATAAGCTTGAAATCGCTTCGCTTCAGTCGTACCTGGATTAGCCTCGAGTGTGATTTCGATATGCTCGGCAAAAGGCAATCGCTTATCTATGGCAGGTAGTAAGCGCTGATAAAACTCACCTGACATTAAACTCGGTGTACCGCCACCAAAAAAGATCGATTCAATTTTACGGCCCTGTGCAAATTCCCTATCAAAGTCCAAATCTTCAAGAAGCTTATTTAGATAGGCCTGTTCTGGAATTTCAGCACTGACATGGGAGTTGAAGTCGCAGTAAGGGCATTTGCGTACACACCAGGGAATGTGTACATAGAGACTTAGTGGAGGCAGTGTATTCAAGGCTCAGCCTAAGCCATTGACGCTTTGATTAGCTCAATTTTGTCGAGCAAAGCCTGGGTTGCCTGGCCACGGTGGCTAATTTTGTTTTTCTCTTCTTTCGTCAATTCTGCTGCGGTACATTGTTGATCAGATACCCAAAATACCGGGTCATAGCCAAAACCTTCACTGCCACTCTGAGTTTCAGTAATTCTACCAGGCCAACGGCCATGGCAAATTAAAGGTGTTGGATCTTCAGCATGCGACATATAAACCAGAACACAATGGAATTGCGCTGTTCTTTCTGCCTCGGGAACCCCCCCTAACTTTTTCAAAACCAGGTCGATGTTATCCTGGTCACTAGCTCCCTCACCTGCAAAACGAGCTGAATAAATACCGGGCTGTCCCTGTAAGGCGTCAATCGCGATACCCGAATCATCCGCCAAAGCGGGTAGGCCTGTCATTTTGGCTGCGCAACGCGCTTTAATAATGGCATTCTCAACAAAGCTGAGCCCCGTTTCTTCAGGCGGCTCAAAGTTATAATCTGATTGCGGGCTGACCTCAATATCATGATCAGCCAGCAGTAATTTAAACTCTCGAAGTTTTCCCTGGTTACCCGTAGCTAATACAATTTTCATCTCTGCCTGACCTGCTAATCGTTATAGAAGTTTTGCGTAAACCTCAGTTTTAGTGGCTGTGTTCCACCTTGCGGGTAAACCGTTACGTCAAAGGTCAACAAATCACCCTCGCGATATTGAAGCTGAGCCAGGTAGTAAATAGCATCGCCTTCTATAACTTGCTGGAAAGATAAAAACTGCGACTGGCGAATCTCATTGATCATCTCTGCCTGCACGGAACCACCCACTGCTTTTCGCTTTCCCTCCTTATCGACCTTAATAATACTGATATTAACCAAGCCTAAAGAACGACTTCTAACTAGTTGATACTGCCTTGCAACCTCTTCATCGAGGAAGGTCGAGGCAAAGGCAATATAGTGTACTTCATAATCGCTGCCATCAGGCCCTGGAAATACCTCTTTCTTCTCTGCATTCGCTGCAACAGAAAGAAAAGTCGTGAGCAAAAAAATTAAACTTGTTAAGGTTCGTATCATCGCTGAATTCATACGCTTGAGCCTATTGGATCAGAAAAAGTGAATTATTTACTAATGCGGTATACCGCAAATTCGGCAAATAGATTTGGCCACATGCGCGCAAAACTACTCTGTTCAAACTCTGCATCCACCACTTCGCGGTTCAGGATCTTGATACCTTTTTGAACACAAAGCGCTTCAAAGTCCTTAAAGGTGCAGAGGTGGATGTTCGGTGTGTTATACCAGGTATGCGGCAAAGTTTTCGACATCGGCATTTTGCCATTCCACAAAAGGTAATGGCGGCAACGCCAATAGCCAAAATTTGGAAAGGTAACAATTCCCTGATTTCCGAGACGCATCATTTCATCAAGCATCACATCCGGACGCCGGACTGCCTGTAGAGCTTGCGTCATAATCACCGTATCAAACTGCTGATCGGCAAATTGAGACAGGCCTCTTTTGTCCAGATCATGCTCTATAACATTAACTCCCTTCTCAATGCATCGGGTTATCTGCTCTGACGCAATCTCTAGCCCATATCCAAGGACCTTCTTTTCCTGCTGTAAGTGCGCCAGTAAAGTGCCATCACCACAACCTAAATCGAGCACACGGCTGCTTTCTTTCACCCAGGGTTCTATCAGTCTCAGGTCGGCACGCATTATTTTATCTCCTCAGCAATACGCTTCATATAAGCTGAGAAGATAGCCATATAGCGCTCCGTTGGAATTA
>NZ_LWGA01000220.1:0-733 GCF_001635235.1 Oleiphilus sp. HI0117
TGCCTATCAAATGATACTGAAACCATATCATAGCCATGACGAGATAGGTCTTTTATTAACTGCCTATCTGCCAAGACAGTATTACAAATCTGGTGAATACTGCCTTGAAGATCATTACTGGCAAGTCGCAAATCAAAATCCATCACTAAGTAGCGCATGCTGCCATACTCATCAGCATGCACCTGATTAACACTTTCATAGTTGATAAAGCGATACGAGCTATCGGCATTGAAGTGTGATTCCAGACGAGAAGAAAGTTCATCAGCTTCAGCAAGTGCCGCCAATGAAAACATCATGGCAAATAATACCAAGCCTTGTAGTATTGACTGTAGGCTCTTATTAGACTTTCTTTCTTCCAGGTTCCAGATCATATTTCACCACGCTCTTCGTTTAGGTAGCTCTAGTTTAACGAAGAGGGTGCTTAAATATTAGTCTGTCAGCAATGGTTTTACCCTTGTTTACACTTGCTCAGACTTTAAGCTTCTCGGTGAAAGGAGGCCAACCCAAAGGTTTACCAGCGATTAAATGCAGGTGTACGTGGTAGACGCTTTGTCCACCATATTCATTGCAATTCATCACAACACGGTAACCATCTTCTGCGAAGCCCATATCGGCGGCAATATTCTTGGCAACAAAGAACAAATGTCCAAATGTTTCCTTATCACCTTCATCCATATCGTTAATCGTCGCGATTGGTTTTTTAGGGATGATAAGCAAGTGTACGGGAGCGGTT
>NZ_LWGA01000221.1:0-854 GCF_001635235.1 Oleiphilus sp. HI0117
CCTTCATTGTCGATACGAGACCTTCCAGGCCAAGTTCTACAATGACAGATTTATAACGCCCCTCGCCCAGCGACTTCACGACTCGATTGTGATTTCCTGCTTTGATAACAGCGGATCTGGGCACCGTTGTCATGGCCTCTTGGGCCATATTCTCAACGCGTAAATTCGCCAACATATGAGGTCGCAAGGCAAAATCTGGGTTGTGTACTCGCGCTCGGAATTGCAAGGTGCGTGTTTTCTGATCAAGAGACGGATAGATGTAATTGATTATGCCGTTCCATTTGCCATCAGGTGACGAATTGAGATTTATCGCTACACTCTGACCACGTTCGATGAGATAAGCTTGTCGTTCATAGACTTCACCACGAACCCAGACGCTTTCCAGCGACCCTATCGACATCACTTCAGTCATAGGTCTGATATGCATGCCTTCACGCACGTTTAGATCAATGACAATTCCATCTTGTTCAGCCGTAAATTTCACCAATTGATCGACCTTACGTCTTTTCTTTAAATCATTGATATGACTGTCTCTCAAACCTAGCGATCGAAGGCGTGACTTTGACGCATTAATTAGGTTTCTGTTTTTGCTGCGCAATGCTGCTAGGTATTCTTCCTGCGCATTGACCAGCTCTGGACTATAAAGCTCAAACAGTGTTTGACCTTGTTTAACCGGATCACCACTAGCAGCAACGTTCAACCGTTCAATCCAACCCTCTACACGCGGGTGAATATGAGAGATTCGGCTCTCATCAAACTGGATAGTTCCTACGGTATCAATTGGCACCATAATCGCTTCGTTTTTAACCTTTGCGACTTTAACGCCGAGGTTATTCTCAACAGTGGCTGAGATC
>NZ_LWGA01000222.1:0-1101 GCF_001635235.1 Oleiphilus sp. HI0117
AAGAGGTGACGCAACCAGCCGATCTTATCGCTTCGATAAAAAGTATTCTCAGACAGTTCGAAAAACGGTGAATCCATGTCAGCAAAAAGCCGGGAATGAAAAACGAATGGGAGTACTTGCCTTACATCGTTTAACTCAACCGTGTCATTACCCCTAAAAAACGCGAGAGCTTTAGCAAACTGTAGTAGTGACATCAAAGAACGAACTGAGATTCCGTTTAGGGTCTGACAACCAAGATCTTTTAGACGATCACGACCATTATCAATAGACGCTAACACATGTGATTTGACGCCTGATAATCGTGACGTGTCCTTTGTTTTATATTCAAACTGAGAGGCAGAATACTCCGAATACTCAAAGTGACTCGTAAAGAACTCTATTCTGCGCCGAATCCCTGCAGGTACTGTGATATTGCGTATCGCTAGCGACATGTCTGAGATCTCATCTTCGGTGAAAATGATCTGAGGTGGAACCATATCTTCTGGCTTTACACCTTCTTCAATACGTAGAAGCAACTGATTCAGAAATCTAGGGTTAAATGACAAAGCTTGGACAACGACATCAATACGATCTTTTAAGGCTTCGATCACCTGGTAGGTTCCGCCACCCTGATCATCATTTGCAGTTAAATACCAGGCCGCATCAGGACATTCAAAGACCTGGTTGTAGAGTTCTGCGTAGTTGTCTCCCATCACAGTCAGCAAAGCGCTTTGCGTTCGTGTAGGGATACGGTTGTATTCATCGACTATTTTTACGCGCATTCCAAGCCATTTCCGCCACGATATGCGGATGTCTTCGATCGCTTCGGCCGAGGCCAGATCCGATGGCAAGGGATTACCCAGCAAATCAGCCACTGTCATCTGCGGATGGCCATGTTGCATGGCTCGTTTAACTTCTTTTGTCGTATAACCGCCCATGATACCCATCAAGATTGCACTAGCCGTTTTACCCCGGCCTGGTCCGCCAATGAAAAGGCATTTACTTTGAGTAGCGAACGTGAGGAGTGGCAATAAGATAAAGCTTGAGTAAGACTGTTCAGTTGGGAGGTTTAGCGTACTGTGACTGTCTCCCGCCCTAAACTGTTGCGGAGACTGATCATTA
>NZ_LWGA01000223.1:0-740 GCF_001635235.1 Oleiphilus sp. HI0117
ATTCTGGCGCGATACGCAAGTACATACCGATATCCAGTGCATTGTGATGCGTTTCAAAAGGCTTAGCCGTTGCGCCACCAGGAATGGTTTGCAGCATCGGTGTTTCAACTTCCATAAAGTCACGATCACTTAGGTATTTACGAATCCCCTCAATAATCTTGGAGCGAACCATAAACAAATCGCGAGTTTCCTGGTTGATGATCAAGTCAACATAGCGCTGACGATACTTAGTTTCCTGATCCGCCAAGCCGTGAAACTTATCCGGTAAAGGGCGTAGTGCCTTAGTCAGGATAACCACATCTTCTGCACGTTCTATATTAACAAATAACTCGCCCTTACCCGACTTATGCAGGGCACCCCGTACACCAACAATATCACCTAAATCAAAACGGGTTTTGTAGCCAATTTCTTTTTGAATATCTTTTGGTACGTAATACTGCATACCACCCGATACATCAGAAATCTTAGTAAATGGCCCCCGCTGAAACATGATTCGACCCGCAACAGATACTTGGTTATCCTGTTCTTCTAGCTCTGGCTTAGAGAACTCACCGAACTTTTCTAACAGATCTCCTGCTAAATCTTTTCGCTCGAAGTCATTACGGTGACCATTTGCTGAACAACCATCACGCAGTTCCTTGAGTTTGTTCTTACGCTCAGTGATCAACTTATTTTGGTCTTCAGTGTTCGTAGTATTCTGTTCGTTCGACATATTTTCTTCCAATTACTTATCCATTGCT
>NZ_LWGA01000224.1:0-595 GCF_001635235.1 Oleiphilus sp. HI0117
GCGGTCGCTTATATAACCTGTTTACTACCTCTTAATATCACCGTCTCATTATCTGATATCTATGCAAAGCTAAACAGTCAAAACAGTGACATGCCACGTTTGATTCTTGACCCCTTTTTCCACTTTTCATCCGCATCAGTAGATTGGCAGTACTTAACGTTGAATTGTATCATATTCATACCACTTGCCTTTTTAAGCGCACATATTCAAATAAAACGCCAAACACCTAACATTCTAGTACCCGCTGTCCACTGCCTTTTCTTTTCATTGTGCATTGAAGTATCAGAAGTTTTTATAAAGTCAGGCAGGAGCGATATATTCATGCCTTATATGGCATCGATGATAGGCTTATCTATTTCATTGTTATGCATCAAGCTATACCAGGAGCCCAGTGCGCACGTAAATAGCAAGGATAAACAAAAGTATGATGTACTATTGTCTATCGTTTTATATTCTTTATTTTTATTTTCCGTGGCGCTATCTCCCTTTGATTTTGAGTTATCACTCAAAGCAATAAAACAAAAGCTTATCTACGATAGCAACTGCATACTCTAGAATTCAATCCAATCACACTACGAACAAGACTCTTCATTTA
>NZ_LWGA01000225.1:0-335 GCF_001635235.1 Oleiphilus sp. HI0117
GCATATTCTGCGCCAATTCTGAAGACTCATCTTGCAAGGCGTCAGCAGGGATCTTTAAATAGGCTGATAATTCTTCTAGCCAGGCTTCCCAGGCATACTTCAAACTCAAACTAGCGCCAACAACGGCAGCCTGTGCAAGCGCAGCATTAGTACTTGTCTCTGCCTGCTTTGCTTGTGTTTGTGCTGCATACAAATAAGTGTTCACCCTGCTCTTAATATCACTCACCTAAAAGACTCCGTCGACACACACTTACAGCCCAGAAACCCTGTTAAATTGGATTTCCAGACTAATACCTGAGACTAATAAACGCTCCAGTATACCCCATTCAGAGCAT
>NZ_LWGA01000226.1:0-633 GCF_001635235.1 Oleiphilus sp. HI0117
GTGAATAACAAAGTGCGCTCTTATCTCCGTGGGGCAATTGCACGTATTCAGCTAAGTGCAAAGGACCCAGAGTTGCGTCTTTCAGCGCTCACTTCTTTACTATCAAGTTTGGATGAAAGCCTGATTGAAGCCATTCAAGCAGTGAAAGTGTCTGAGCAAGATGAAGAAGTATTGGAAATGATGGGGGTTGCACTTGCTATTTATGCCTTAGAAAACAGCAAAGTTCGCGAAGAACGACTGGCGTCAATTGAAACCCTGGCAGGTCGTTTGGAAAATGAGATTAAGAATCTGCTCGCCAAAATTGTTGAAAATGATAGTGATGAAGTCGTTGTGGCAGCGGCACAAAAGGCGTTAACACTGATTGAAGATCGAGTCGCTAACTTTCAGTTTGTCGATAAGCTCTTTTTCGGATTGAGCTTAGGTTCTGTCCTTTTGCTTGCTGCAATTGGCCTGGCAATTACCTTTGGCGTTATGGGCGTTATTAATATGGCGCATGGTGAGATGATCATGCTGGGCGCTTATACCACCTATGTGGTTCAGCTTCTGATGCCTAATGCTATCGACTATTCGATTTGGGTCGCTATTCCAGCTGCTTTCTTAGTCTCGGGTTTTGTCGGCATCTGCATTGAACGA
>NZ_LWGA01000227.1:0-343 GCF_001635235.1 Oleiphilus sp. HI0117
GAAATGCAAAACTATATCAAGCAGCACTTCAATCAGCGCTTAGAGATGAGTTAACGGGTTGCGGCAATAAACGCGCACTTGATGCCAGCTTACACAGAGAGGCAGAGCTAGCGACACGTCACAACACCCCTCTTTCCGTTCTCATGCTTGATATTGATCATTTTAAACACGTCAACGATACATACGGACACCTAGCCGGTGATAGCGTCCTTCGCGACCTTGCAGCGACAATCAAAAAGTGCGCGCGTGGAAGTGATTTGTGTTTTCGCTACGGTGGCGAAGAGTTCGTATTAATTCTAGATGATACAGATGCCAATCAAGCTTTAAAAATTGCTGATCGAAT
>NZ_LWGA01000228.1:0-288 GCF_001635235.1 Oleiphilus sp. HI0117
TCCATACAGGCATTTACTATGAAAAACTTCATTGATTTACTCGAAAAGAAACAGCTAATCTGGCATGGCCGGAGTAGGCAACAAGCACCTGAGTTCGAAACATCCGGCTACTCCGAGCTCGATGTTCACTTGTCTGGCGGCTTTCCAAAAAAAGGCGTTGTAATGCTGCACTCAACTTGTGGTATCGGCGAGCTTCGCCTGTTATTACCCTCGTTAATAAACAAACAAGGCCTCTGCATATTTATCAACCCGCCAGGTATTTTGAGTGCTGAGTTCTTTTATCATCAA
>NZ_LWGA01000229.1:0-897 GCF_001635235.1 Oleiphilus sp. HI0117
TGATGGATTTTTTTACATGGTTCGCACACGCAATTCAAACGAGCGTATGAATTTCGAAAATTCCCGCGAAATATGCGGGCCCAAAAAAACTTTGTTGGAGCCTCGACCTTTCAGAGGACGTAGGTAGACCAGCACGGATAATTAACTTGGAGAACAGTTGATGATTTACGAAGGTAAAGCCATCACGGTTAAAGAGATTGAAGGCGGAATCGCACAGCTAAATTTCGATTTAGAGGGCGAGTCAGTCAATAAGTTTAACCGACTTACTATTGAAGAGCTTGGCGCAGCAGCGGAAAGCTTAAAGAACGCAAACGGCATTAAGGGCTTGATTGTTACAAGTTCAAAAGATTGCTTTATCGTTGGCGCAGATATCACAGAATTTACTGACTTGTTTGCTGGTTCTGAAGAAGAGCTTATCGCAAACAACTTGCAGGCCAACGCTGTATTTAGTGCAATTGAAGATCTTCCGTTTCCATCTGTAACTGCTATCAACGGTATTGCGTTGGGTGGCGGTTTCGAGATGTGTCTGTCTACGGACTATCGTGTTATGTCGCCAACGGCTAAAGTCGGTCTACCTGAAGTTAAGCTGGGTATCTTCCCAGGTTTTGGTGGTACGGTACGTCTACCACGTCTAATCGGTGCAGATAATGCAATCGAATGGATCGCAGGCACGAAAGAATACAAAGCACCTGATGCACTTAAGTTTGGTGCAGTAGATGCGGTTGTTGATGCTGATAAGCTAGAAGCTGCAGCAATCGATCTTGTTAAGCAAGCAGTTGCTGGCAAGCTAGACTATAAAGCTCGTCGTGAAGAGAAGACTTCTAAGCTTAAGCTGAACCCAATGGAAAGCATGATGACTTTCGAAACTGCTAAAGGTTTCGTTGCTGGTCAAGCTGG
>NZ_LWGA01000230.1:0-1132 GCF_001635235.1 Oleiphilus sp. HI0117
ATAATGTTCCAGTATTGTTAATTAATACAAATTGTGGGCCAAGCCAGAAAAACAGCTTATAAACAATGCTTTGGATGTGATTGAACAAACTATTGACGCGATTTGTTGCGTTGCGGCTTGCCGGTTCGTCAAAAAAATGTCTCAATATTCGGCCTCTAAAGGCCGTCACGGCAGTGCGTCGCCACTTGCTTCGTCGATATTCTCAACATATTGATAGAAATAGCGCCTTGAACCGTAGATAATAGCGAAAATTTTTGAAAACCCATTTATTAGTTTTGGAGCACTTTCTGAGCAATGCGCTTAAAGTCCATTAAGTTAGCCGGATTTAAATCTTTCGTAGATGCGACGACGGTTCCTTTTTCTACCAATATGACCGCTATCGTTGGGCCTAACGGGTGTGGTAAATCAAACATTATCGACGCTGTTCGTTGGGTGATGGGTGAAAGTTCGGCAAAGAACCTTCGTGGCGAGTCGATGACTGATGTTATCTTTAATGGCTCTACCGGTAGACAGCCCGTCGGACAAGCATCGATCGAGTTGTTGTTCGAAAATCAGGAAGGCAAGCTGAGTGGTGAGTATGCTTCATTCACTGAGATATCAATAAAGCGGAAGGTCACAAGAGAAGGTAGCTCTCAATACTACTTAAATGGCACTAAGTGCCGAAGAAGAGATGTTACTGATATTTTCCTCGGTACGGGAATGGGGCCTCGATCTTACGCAATTATTGAGCAGGGGATGATATCCCGCTTAATCGAGTCCAAGCCTGAAGAGCTTCGCGTATATCTCGAGGAAGCAGCAGGAATATCCAAATATAAAGAGCGTCGCAGAGAGACAGAAAACCGTATGCGTCGAACTCAGGACAATCTTGATCGCTTGGCCGATATTCGTGAAGAACTTGGTAAGCAGCTTCAGCACCTTAAACGGCAAGCAAATGCAGCTGAACGTTATACTGAATTCAAGAAAGAAGAACGTCTACTCTCTGCAAAACTTCATTTTGTATATTGGGATCTTCTCGATCAGGACCTATCGGGCAAGTCCGATCTGTCTGTTAAATATGAAAAAGAAATAGAAGATGCCGTTATTGCTAAGAATAGCAATGAAAACAAAGTGGATGTGCTGCGTACTGAACTTG
>NZ_LWGA01000231.1:0-342 GCF_001635235.1 Oleiphilus sp. HI0117
CGGTTGGAACGGTAGCAGTTCTAGCACCATGGAATTACCCTCTACACACACCGATCAACTCTATTATTCCAGCTTTATTAGCTGGTAACTCGGTGATCCTAAAGCATTCAGCCCAAACACCTTTGTGCGGTGAACGTATTGTAGAGGCTTTTGCCGACGCGGGTCTTCCTCAGGGCGTATTACAATGCCTTCATATGAGTCATGACACAGCCAAGACTATGCTGGAGCAACCTTCCATAAAGGCTGTGACCTTTACTGGTTCTGTCGAGGCCGGTAAAGATATTGAAAAAGCATGTGCAGGTAGGTTTATTAACCTAACGCTTGAGTTAGGGGGCAAGGATC
>NZ_LWGA01000232.1:0-1224 GCF_001635235.1 Oleiphilus sp. HI0117
GTGTTCTCAATGCGGAAATCAAACTCGCCAGCTTTGAAAGCCTCCAATGCAACCGTGTTATCTTTGTAATATTCGTATACGATTTTATCGAATTTATACATACCCTTGTTAACCGCAAGATCTTTTGCCCAGTAGTTTGGGTTTTTCTTCAGTGTCACCGAGCGACCAGTGTCAAAGCTGTCGATCATGTAAGGGCCGTTGCCGACAGGAATATTTAGCGACGATTTACCGAAATCGTGTTTACTCCAATAGTTTTTGGAAAAAATCGGGAGTTGACCAATGATGAGCGGGAGTTCTTTATTTTGATTGGTAGCAAACTCAAAATGAATGACTGAATCTGAGCGAACATCAACGTTTTTTACATCGGCATAGTAAGCTGCATAGAATGGTTGTGCTTTTTCATGCTTCGTTAGTGTTTCGAAACTGAACTTTACGTCGTCTGCTGTTATGGGGCTGCCATCAGAAAACTTGGCATTAGGGTTTAGCTTGAATGTAACTGATGAACGGTCATCAGGCGTCTCGATTGTTTCGGCAATTAGTCCATATTCGCTGAAAGCTTCATCACTCGCATGCTTTGTGAGACTTTCATACAAGTAGCGAACACCCGCGGCAGAAACGCCTTTAATAATATAAGGGTTGAAACTGTCGAAGTTATCACCGACAACGCCTAGTTTTAATGTGCCACCCTGGTTTGCAACAGGGTTGACGTAGTCAAAATGCTCAAAAGACGGGTCGTATTTTAACGAACCATGCATTGCAATACCGTGCTGAGGATTTGCAGCAATAGTGAAAGTTTGAAAGATGAGAGTAAAAAACAAAGCGAATTTAAAATGCATGGCTTATTTTGCTTATTGTAAATGTAGTTGAAAAATCTAGTCTCAATGCACACTTTAGTGCAAATTACAGGATGAAAGATCGTAAAGTTAAATGATAGACTCGTCTATAGCTTTTATCACCTTAAAGGCTTACGAAATATTTAGTTAGGCAAAACTGTTATTTAAGTTCGTTTTTTACAAGGCCGCAACGCTGGCATTTTGACACCGTTACAAGCTTGCCCTGTTTAACGTCGAACTTTGAGTTGCTTATAACCTTCCACTTATGAAAGCCGCTTTTGCATAAAGTTTTGCCTTTATGCTTGGCCTTTGGGGATGGTTTTTTAAAGGGAATTACATTAGACATAATAAGAGCTTTCGTTGCTTGAAGGCCTGAATTCATCGTTATAAA
>NZ_LWGA01000233.1:0-798 GCF_001635235.1 Oleiphilus sp. HI0117
ATAGCGATAGCGAGTGCGGCGATGACCAGATTACTTTCTATTAGCCAGTTTCCATAAGATATTCGAACATATCCGGGGTCATGGCTGACAATCGCTGAAACACCAAGCGCTAGAGCCATGCCGACAATAATCAACANGAGTAAACGCTTCATGGTGTTGGCTCCTGCTTGGTACTGTTATCTGTGCTTGAAGGTGTCGGGTTGGAAAGTTTGCCTAAGCTATGGTTAAGATACATGGCTTCAATTTTTGTCTTCAGTAAGCGTAATGACTTTGAAATATCGGGTGTTTCGTAGCTTATTTGAAGTGTTTGCATACTTTTGAGTTTAGAAATCAGAGTTTTCGTTTGTTTGTCCTGAGTATCAAAGTAGTTCTCTAGCCAAATGCTTGCTTGTTTTAAGCTGTGAGTAAAAATAGCCTGGTTTTGCTCTAGTAAGGCAAGGTTTGCTTGTTCGAGCATCAGTCTTAGATTCTGCTTCAGATAATAATTTTGCTCAGGCGCCATAAGAGGCGCGACAGGGTGATCCAAACGCCGGATCAATACTGCTTTCTTTAGCTCGCCCCATACTTCCAGCCATGCTTGCTTCCATGCGGGAAGATCTGAAGTTTGTGATGAACGCTGGCTTGGTGTTTGTTCTGGCTCTGGCTTGCTCGTGTCTAAATAAGCGCTTTCTTTTAAGCCGTCTAAAGAAGAAATGATAGCCGAGAGTTGCATAAACATACCTTCACGGTCGAGGTGAGAAAGCTGTTGTAAGCTAAGAATCTCTTGATTGAGTGCTGCACGAACTGGGAGTAAGCCTG
>NZ_LWGA01000234.1:0-303 GCF_001635235.1 Oleiphilus sp. HI0117
AAAAATGATTAAAAAACAAGTCTTAGCTAATTTTCTAGCATCATCTAATTTTTTTAGATTGATTGGAATCCTTCAATCTCGCTCTTTAGTTATATTTAACTACCACAGAATCTATAACCCGCCTCTTGACACCCCTTTTGACAAGGGAGTATACGAACACTCTGTCGAGGAATTTGAGATTCAATTGAAACTTATTAGCAAACATTTCGACGTTATATCTGAGCAAGATTTAATCGACTCAATAACCTCAAATAGCTTCCCAAGCAAGCGAACAGCTCTAATTACCTTTGATGACGGCTACGT
>NZ_LWGA01000235.1:0-362 GCF_001635235.1 Oleiphilus sp. HI0117
CATAATGTCTCCCAAGCCTTCTTTAATGGCTGCCAATGCTTCTTCACCATGTTTCGCAAATGAAACTTCTATTTCCCAGTCACTTGGCAAGGTTCTCGCCATTTGCTTTCTAGCTACGCTGGAGTCGTCGCAGATCAGGACGCGTGTTGTCATATGAAAAGGTCTTTCCACGGGATGTATTTATGATTACTAATTAAAGTGCATGAATGCCCATTCAGCAAGTCTTCAGGATAATTAAAGTTCCATATTCAGAGCAGTCATGACCCCATGCTCTGAATGGGGTATACTGGAGCGTTTATTAGTCTCAGGTATTAGTCTGGAAATCCAATTTAACAGGGTTTCTGGGCTGTAAGTGTGTGTCG
>NZ_LWGA01000236.1:0-243 GCF_001635235.1 Oleiphilus sp. HI0117
TAAAGCCCGACGACTTCACCGACGCACAACGCGATGAACTACTTCTTTATGATGACCCGGCGCTACAAACTGACTTTGTTACGGTAGATGGCAAACAGTCTGATGCTGCACTTAGTATCTCAGGAATTACCTGTGCCGCTTGTATTTGGCTCTTAGAGCGCGAAATCAGCTCACTTCCCGGCCTGATAAATCTATCAATCAATCATACGACTCACAAAGCGCTACTTAGCTGGAACAATGAAC
>NZ_LWGA01000237.1:0-287 GCF_001635235.1 Oleiphilus sp. HI0117
TCGCACCATAATAACGATAAGAAAAGAACGTTCTTACACATCAAACAATTAATGAGGATTAAGGAAACATTATGACATTTCGTCGAATTATACTTGCGCTAGTAATGCTGTCGACTGCTGCCACAGCTTCTGCACTTGAAAAGAAAAAGTTCTGTATGTACGACCCGGTTGGAAAAAACGGTCCTGCAATGACATTCTTCGCTGACTTGAAAGCAAAAGCTATTCCTTGGGGTCTAGATATCCATTTGGAAGCTTTTACCGATGAAAAAGTTGCCTCTAATGATTTT
>NZ_LWGA01000238.1:0-20259 GCF_001635235.1 Oleiphilus sp. HI0117
AATTCTTCTAGAAATTTAAGTCGAGAACCGGGAGATAAATATAAATGTCAAATAAGTATGATGTAATCGTAATTGGTTCTGGTCCGGCTGGATATGTTGCTGCAATTCGTTGTGGTCAGCTTGGCTTAAAGACTGCGTGTGTTGAAAAGTGGACATCTGAGACAGGTAAGCAGATTCTTGGTGGTACCTGTTTGAACGTGGGTTGTATCCCTTCAAAAGCCTTGCTTGAGTCTTCACATAAGTATGAAGAGGCGAAGCATGATTTTGACGTGCACGGTATTGGCCTGGACGATTTGAAGATTGACGTGCCTAAGATGATTGGCCGTAAAGATACGATTGTTAAGAATTTAACAGGTGGTATTGCATCTTTGTTCAAAGCAAATGGTGTAACGTCGATTCAAGGTACGGGTAAATTGCTTGCGGGTAAGCAGGTTGAAGTAACGGATGCCAAGGGTGGTGTTACTGTTTACGATGCTGACAATGTGATTCTTGCAACAGGTTCAACACCTGTAGAGATTCCGCCAGCACCTTTAACTGAAGGCCATATCGTTGATTCAACTGGTGCGCTGAACTTTGATGAAGTTCCTAAGCGTTTGGGCGTGATCGGGGCAGGTGTTATCGGCCTTGAATTGGGTAGTGTATGGGCGCGCTTGGGTTCTGAAGTAACGGTCCTCGAAGCTCAAGATACCTTCTTAAGTTCTGTTGATCAGCAAATTGCAAAAGAAGCGCTTAAGCAATTTAAGAAGCAGGGCTTGGATATTAAATTAAAGGCGCGTGTTAATGGTACCGATATCAAGCGCGGCCTCGTAAACGTTAGCTATGAAGATACCAAAGGTGCGCAAGAACTTAAGGTTGATAAGTTGATAGTCGCTGTCGGTCGCCGACCAGTAACAGAAGACTTGTTAGCGGCTGATAGCGGTGTAAACCTCGATGAGCGCGGATTTATCTTCGTAGATGACCATTGTAATACAGGCGTTCCGGGTGTTTATGCCGTAGGCGATGTTGTACGTGGTCCAATGCTAGCGCATAAAGGCTCTGAAGAGGGGGTTATGGTTGCTGAGCGTATTGCTGGTCAAAAGACTGAAGTTAATTACGATACGATTCCCGGGGTTATCTATACCAACCCTGAAATCTCTTGGGTTGGACGTACTGAAGAGCAGCTAAAGGCTGACGGTGTTGAGTATAACGTTGGTACTTGTCCGTTTGCTGCAAATGGCCGTGCAATGGCAGCGAATAACACTGCAGGTATGGTTAAGGTATTAGCAGATGCTAAGACGGACAGAGTACTTGGTGTTCATATGATAGGTGGCAGTACTTCTGAGCTAATTGCGCAAGCGGTTATCGCGATGGAGTTTGGTTCTAGCGCTGAAGACCTTGGTTTGACAATGTTTGCTCACCCAACATTGTCAGAAACGGTCCATGAAGCTGCATTAGCTGTTGGTGGTCATGCGATTCATATTGCAAATAGAAAGAAACGTAAATAAATAATAACGCATATTCCCCGCATTATTTCAATAGATAAGCGGGGCTAGTGCGAACATAACACGGGAAAGAAAAGGGATTTACGCTGTGCCAGCAATGAGTGGCGCAATGTGATCGGTTAAGGATTGACCGAGATTTTGTCCGGCCACTTAATACGAGTGGCATTAATCAATTAAATGACGGAATGAATTATGAATTTACACGAGTATCAGGCAAAACAACTCTTTGCTGAATACGGACTGCCTGTTTCTACAGGTTATGCATGTGACACAGCTGACGAAGCGGCTGCTGCAGCCGATAAAATTGGCGGCGATATGTGGGTAGTGAAGTGCCAGGTTCACGCAGGTGGCCGTGGTAAAGCAGGTGGCGTTAAGCTGGTTAAGTCCAAAGAAGAGATCAAGGCCTTTGCTGAGAGCTGGTTGGGTAAGAATCTTGTCACGTATCAAACAGACGAGAGTGGTCAGCCAGTTGCAAAAATTCTTGTTGAAAGTTGCACTGATATTGCTAACGAATTGTACTTGGGTGCCGTCGTAGATAGAGCGTCTCAGCGCGTAGTGTTTATGGCTTCTACTGAAGGTGGTGTTGAAATTGAAACTGTTGCTGAAGAAACGCCTGAATTGATTCACAAAGCTGAAATTGATCCACTGGTTGGCCCACAGCAGTATCAAGGTCGTGAGCTTGCATTCAAGTTAGGTCTTGAAGGCGATCAGATCAAGCAGTTCGTAAAAGTGTTTATGGGTTTGTCGAACATGTTCAATGATCATGATTTCGCACTATTAGAAATCAACCCTCTAGTCATTACAGACGAAGGTAACATCCACTGCTTGGATGGAAAAATTGGCGTTGATAGCAATGCTTTATATCGTCAGCCTAAGATCCGTGAAATGCACGATCCTTCTCAAGAAGATGAGCGTGAAGCACATGCTGCTAAATTCGAATTGAACTATGTTGCTCTGGACGGAAATGTTGGTTGTATGGTTAACGGTGCCGGTCTTGCAATGGGTACGATGGATATCGTTAACTTGCACGGTGGTAAGCCTGCTAACTTCTTGGATGTTGGTGGCGGTGCGACGAAAGAACGTGTTTCAGAAGCATTCAAAATTATTTTGTCTGACGACAATGTAAAAGCAGTATTGGTTAATATATTTGGTGGTATTGTACGTTGTGACATGATTGCTGAAGGTATTATCGGTGCAGTTAAAGAAGTAGGTGTTGAAGTACCAGTTGTCGTACGACTTGAAGGTACAAATGCTGAAGCGGGCAGAGAAGTGCTTGCTAGCTCTGATTTGGATATTATCGCGGCAGAATCATTGACAGATGCTGCAGAAAAAGTTGTCGCTGCAGCGGAGGGTAAATAATGTCAGTTTTAATTAATAAAGATACAAAAGTTATCTGTCAGGGTTTTACTGGTGGGCAAGGTACTTTCCACTCAGAGCAAGCTATTGCATATGGCACGCAAATGGTTGGTGGTGTAAGTCCGGGTAAGGGTGGTCAGACTCATCTTGGTCTTCCAGTATTCAACACTGTTAGCGAAGCGGTTGAAGCTACGGGTGCGACGGCTACGGTTATCTATGTTCCAGCACCTTTCTGTAAAGATGCGATTTTAGAGGCGATTGATGCAGGTATCGAGCTGATCGTTACCATTACTGAAGGCATTCCTACTTTGGATATGGTTGATGTGAAGGTTAAGCTTGATCAAGCTGGCGTTCGTATGATTGGACCAAACTGTCCTGGTGTTATCACCCCAGGAGAGACTAAGATCGGTATCATGCCTGGTCACATTCACCTACCAGGAAAGGTTGGTATTGTTTCTCGCTCAGGTACTTTGACTTATGAAGCGGTTAAGCAAACAACTGATGCAGGCTTCGGTCAGTCAAGTTGCGTAGGTATTGGTGGTGACCCAGTACCAGGTACTAGCTTTATTGATGTTTTGGAAATGTTCCAGAACGACCCCCAGACAGAAGCTATTGTAATGATTGGTGAAATTGGTGGTACTGCTGAGGAAGAAGCAGCTGAGTACATCAAGGCTAATGTAACAAAGCCTGTTGTGTCGTATATAGCGGGTGTTACAGCGCCTGCTGGTAAGCGTATGGGGCATGCTGGGGCGATCATCGCTGGTGGTAAGGGTACAGCTGATGAGAAATTCGCTGCACTCGAGGCAGCTGGTGTGAAGACTGTTCGTTCTCTAGCGGATATTGGTTCAGCGCTGAAAGAAAAAGCTGGCTGGTAGGATATCGCTATTAGCGAGATTAACGATTTAAGTTAGTCTTTAAAGGGCGGGGTAGAGTTAATCTATCCCGCCTTTTTTGTATCCATTATAAAGTACAGTCTTGGCTCATTGCTTTTATTCGCAGGCAAAAAAAAGAGCGAATAAATCGCTCTTTTCAGGGGGGGCAATAAGGTTGTTTGCTTAAGCGCCAACAAGCTTCTTAATACTTGCAACAACATTGTCACCTTTGAAAGGCTTAACAATCCAGCCTTTAACGCCGGCAGCTTTACCGCGCTGCTTCATGCGTGGATCGCTCTCCGTAGTGAGCATGATAATATTTACAGTTGCGTTACCAAGTTCTCCGCGTACTTTTTCAACCATGGTTAAACCGTCCATGTTTGGCATGTTTACGTCCGAGATAATTAGTTTGATGCTTGGGTCTTTCTTCAGTTTTTCCAAGCCATCTTTACCGTCGACGGCTACTTCTACTGTCATGCCGTGCCCTTTTATAAATGAGCTAACTTCATTACGTACGGTTGCAGAATCGTCAACAACAAGAATTTGAGCCATGTTTTTTTCCTCGTTTGTCTCTAAAGACTATTATTCAAATAAATTCAAAATATTTTAAGCAAATGCGCTGGGGTTAGAATAGCTCTAACTCTCCGCCATCTACGAAATCATCAACTGCTTTGTCGCTTTCAGCGAACTTTTCTGGTGACCAGCTTAGGTTAAATACCAGGCGCTGGTACAAGGTAATATTTGGGTAGCGTCTGCCCGGGTCGTTAAGCGTATATTTAAAGCATAGCTGAGGTTCCGTGGAACCAAAAGAAATATGCTTTTGTACATGGTTAACAATGATCGGTACTTGTGTTCGTTGCGCATCATCCGGGCTTTCACCGCTATGGAAGTAACGGGATTTAATTCCGCCCCAAATCATATTTGTCAGCTCATTGAGAACCGAGTTGGTGTCTCTAGAGTCAGGGCGTGTTGTGTCTATATCAGTGCGTCCAGATCTAATAAGCTCCAATATCTCATTCTCAGTAGTCTGTAGCATCATGTACCCACGACACCAGTCACTTTCTAAAGGTATAAGGCTAAACAGCTCACCGTAAATGATTTGGTCTTTAACCAAATAGGGCTGCTCGCAACTAATATCTGTACCTTTAATGACGTTCTCAAATGCATCTAAGGAAATATCCTGGATGCCCTGTGCAAGCTCGATAGGATAGTACATGCTGCACACATATGAGCTGATTAGCTCGTCTAGAGCTTCAGGTGTCTCAAGTGTATAAACACCTGTAATTGCTTCCTGAACATCAGGGTCAAGGTCTTGCGTATCAGTAAGGCTGCTTCTACGAAGAAAAATCGGTAGTTCAGGTCGTGTATGATGAATTTTCATGCACAAATCTAAACCGGTGAAGCCGTTCGGGTCAGGATCCTCTGATAGAAATATTGCGCCGAGGTCAACGTTAGACTTTAGTACGTCATCTATTTCGTTCGAAGCATCTTTAATGCCGATCATATTATTGCCTGTACTAACTTTTAGGCCGACAAGCTTATGCTTGGTGCAGACTTCTTTGAGTACAGATAGTGCATCATCATTACATTCGTGCACCAAAACTTTACTGACTATTTGTGTGGTTTCGCTCATTTTTACTCCTGCTTAAATCTATCTTTATTGCGTCTTCTTATTGGATAGATGCAATTAAAACATTTCTAACTCGCCTGAATCGGTTTCTTGTTCAATCAAGTGTCTATCAATACGTATATCGAGTTCTTCATCGGCAACTAAATAAACGCTCGCGTAAAAGAGGGCTTGGTCATCGTATTCAGCAACTGAATGAGATTCAAAATTTGTATTCAAGCTCTTCATGTACTTTAAACAATCTTTACTTAATCGGTTTGGTGTCGACATGCCAAGGCTTGGTACTGCTTTACCAATATCTCGTTTAATGGCACCTAAAAATGCATTACCTACTTCGCCGAGATAGTCATAGAACTTATCGTCATCAAGATTGCTTTGGTTAATCTTAAGTGTCTCTGAAATCAAGCTTTCTGTTTCTGGCTTTTTAGTAAAGTGAAACAGTACGAATATTCTGAAAAGCTGCGAGGACATTGTCAGTACGTAGAACTCAGCCTCGTTAAGGTTGTCGAGATTTGTGCGCTCTTTTATGTACCAGCGGGAAGGGTCAGACCCCGCAGTTATTGACTCTTCAAAACTTGCTTTGAAGGTGCGCTTTATTTCATTTTTGAATTCTTCATTTACTAACATATGCGTGGCCAAAATTTACTTTTGTTTCGTTCTGTTCATTGTTATCAGCTGTTCTATAGCTGGTTAAGCATATTTTTAACAATCTCTGTCGTGGACGAGACATCGGTCAGTATCATTTTTCCGCTAGCCTGAATGTCCTGGAAGGTCGCGGTGGTCAAAAAGTCATTCTTGTTTAGATTTTCTTTATAGCTCTCACTTAATTCTTGGCTTCGCATCGCCAAGTTACGAACTTCGTCAGCCACTACAGCAAAACCACGACCGTGTTCGCCTGCTCTTGCAGCTTCGATAGCTGCATTCAGCGCAAGGATTACAATCTGCTTAACGATGTTGAAAAACTCCTGGTTCTGCGTGTGCATCTCAGCATTATGTAGCATGAGCTGGGTTAGGCTTTCGTGCCAGCGCTCGAACGTAACAAGTAGGTCAGCAAGGTCTGCCAGGTCTTTTTCAACTTGAGTAAGTTGAGAGCTAAGGCTTTCTTTCTCAGCGTTGAAGGTACTATTTAGTTCATCTATCTGTGCGCGATACTCATTCTCTAGAATTGCTTTTTCATTTTCGAGCTGATCTTGAACGGTAGATATCTGATTGTTGAGGCCGCCGATTTGTTCTTCAAAAGATGAAACAGAACCTAGAGCGCTATCTAATTGTTCTTGTAGTGTCTGGTTACTTTCCTCTAGCTGAGTAATCTGATCCAGGTGCGCGTTTGTATCAGCATTAATAGCGGCTATAGCCTTATTAGCTCTTGTGCGTACCACGAAAAACGTGATCAAACTGCCAATAATAAAGGCAGCTATTGAAAACAAAAGGGTGTTGTTGTCAGTCATCTTCTTATAAATCTGAGTTAGGTGGATATGAAAGGTATCAAACGCTTACAAATTATATTAGCAGTATATTTTGAACTTGCTGGAAAAATATTAGAGAAATCATGACATTCCTAAAATCTACGCTAAAGTAACTAGGTGAGAGTTAAAAAATAAATTCTTTAGAACTATCAGAAAGAAAGAAAATACTATGCTGCAATTAACGTTTAATCAGAAAGTCGGTCTCGGTTTTGCCATTATCATCTCTTTGCTATTGGTGTCCGGGCTATCATCTTTATGGAATCTTAATGACATCAATGGGTCAACCTCAAGGGTGAATGAAACGGCTGTGCCTGTCGTGAAAGAAAGTAACGATGTACAGATACAGCTACTAAAATTAGCAAAACTCAGTTCTCTGGCATTTAATGCTGAGAATCAGGATGAGATTGCTAGTTTTAAAAAATCATTCGATAAAGGCGCTAAAAGTTTTGATGAAAGATATGTCAGTCTTGAAAAACTAGCTGAATCTGATGAGCAAATGAAGGCGCTCGTTATTGGTATTAAAAGTAACTATGACCTTTACCGTTATGCAGTTAACGAAATGTTTGAGTCAAAATCTGAAGTTTTGACGGCAAGAGATTACATGTTAGAAGAAGCTGACGTGTTATTTGGCTTAGTTGATAATGTTGGTGCTTCCCTTGATGAAATACAATATTACCTGCCACCTGAAGAGTACAAGGATCAGATGGATTTGGTAATAGGCTTTGCTAATCAATCGATTACCTTGATTAATAATATATTTAAGACCATTGATGAAATAAAAATCACTCAGGATATCGGGCGAGTCAGCGAAGGTATGGGAGATTTTGAGTGGTCGATCAATGACTCTCACTCTTGGTTCGTTAAGGGTGCTGAAGTGTTTAAGGATTTTGATGAAGACGATATGCTTCCCGCCGCCTTTGATGCTTATGCTGAAATAAGTGAATATATTAAAAAGACACCCTCAATTGTTGATCACAAAAAACGGCAGTTGGAGCAAATTGAAGTTGCAAAACAGAAGTTGTCTGAAGCAGATTCAGCAGTAACACAATCTATTGAAGGGCTTGACGAGTTATTGAAAGCAGCAGATGTTCGCTTTAATGACTTGCAGGGTGAAGTGTTAGGTAGTTTGGACTTCGGCTTTAAGAGTTCGATAGTGATGTTGATAGTTCTGATTTTACTTGCTACCCAGAACTTTAACTCGATGCGTTTAGCTATCCGTAAGAAGATGATCGATCTTGCCAAATTGAATGCAATTGGTCGTTCTTTGGCCGGTGCTCAGAGTCAAAATATTGCTCTTGAAGAAGTGCTTCAAAGTATGCATGAAAAGATTGGCGTTTCGCAGGGTTCGGTTTTTCTTACAAATGAAAATCAGCAGTTAGAGGTGAAAGCACATTTCCCACCTAAAGCGATTGAAGCTGGTAGTGGAGCTGTTAAGTTTGATATGGGACAAGGTGTTCTAGGCAAAGCAGCTGAAACCAAAAAGACTATTTTTGTTCCAAATACCGAAAAAGATAAGAACTTTGTCTCGTCTGCTGGCGGGCAAGAGCGTGCCTTACTATGTGTACCGCTTGTCGACAAAGAGATTCTCGTTGGTGTGATTAACCTTTCCGGTGATGTGAAGAATGTGAGTTTTGCTGATAGTGATTATGAGTTCGTTTCTTCTGTAGCGCGATCCTTGGTGACGACAATCAAAAGTATTCGAATGCGTGAAGTTATCGAAGAGCAAAACAGAAACTTGGAAGCGAAAGTGGAAGAGCGTACTGCAGAGCTTCGTCAGAAGAACAACGATATTGCAAACATGATGGCGAATATGCACCAAGGTTTGTTTACTATTACCGAGGGTGGTTTGATTCATCCAGAGTATGCAGCATTCCTTGAGCAGATCTTTGAAACTGACCGTATCGCAGATCGTAACTTTGCGGACTTGTTGTTTAGCAACACAACGGCGGGTTCTGATGCAGTTGATCAGAATATTACTGGTGTCGATGCTATTGTCGGTGAAGACGAGATGATGTACGACTTCAACTCTCATTGCTTAATGACTGAAATGAACATCCGCATGGATGATGATCGTGAAAAGATTCTTGAGCTGGATTGGGATCCAATTATCAGTGAAGAAGGTGAAGTTGATAAGTTAATGGTGACAGTCAGAGATGTTACCGAGCTTAAAGCTCTAGAAGCAGAGGCTGAAGAGCAGAAGCGTGAGTTGGCAATTATTGGTGAAATCCTTGCTGTTGATGCAAGTAAGTTTGCCGACTTTATTGGTACTTCTGAAGACTTCTTGGCTGAATGTCGACAGCTTATCGAAGCAAATGATGAGAAAGACCTGGACATTATTGCTAACCTGTTCCGCTCAATGCACACAGTGAAAGGGAATGCTCGTACCTATGGTTTGAGTCAGGTTACCGACATTGTTCATGAAGTTGAAAGTACTTATGACGATCTTCGTAAGAATGAAGATGTACTTTGGGATCAGAAGCAATTGCTCGAAGAGTTAAGTGGTGCGGAAGATATCATCGCGAAGTATGCATATGTGTTCCGTGAGAAACTTGGTCGTGATGGAGAGGCTGAGAGTGGTATTTCCTTAGACCCGGCACGCGTCAGCTCTTGGTTGGAAAATATCAAGTCACTTACCCAGCAAGCGCTTGATGACAATGTTAAAGGTGTTGTTTCTGAGGCATACAGCATGCTGATGTCAATGGAAGCTAAGCCCTTAGATGGTGTGATTTCAGATGTTATCGAATCAGCTAACTCGCTCGCAGAGCAGCTTGGCAAGGGTAAACCAAATATCGAAATTGATAATGCAGGAATCTTTGTTAAAAGCGAAGCGCATAGCACGCTTAATAACATATTCATGCATGTTTTCAGAAACGCTATGGATCACGGTATTGAGGGGATTGATGAGCGCCTTGAAAAAGGAAAATCTGAAAGTGGTACTATTAGTCTGGACGTTAGCTATATAGACGATTTGGCAAACCTTGCGGTTCGCGATGACGGGCGCGGTATTGCAATTAGCCGTATCTATAAAATGGCGATCGAGAAGGGTATTTATGCAGAATCCGATCCGAAGCCTTCAGCGAGTGAAATCGCTAATTTGATCTTCTCCTCGGGCTTCTCTACTGCGGATGAGGTTACGGACGTTTCAGGGCGTGGTGTTGGTATGGATGCTGTTAAGGGCTTCCTGGAGCGCGAAGGTGGAAGTATTGAGGTTATTCTGGATGATGGTGATGAGAATGCAGACTTCAGATCATTTACTACAAATATACGTATCCCGGCAAGTTTCTACCAGAAAGCTATTAGCTTTAACTAGTTTTAATAGTTGAGATTAAAGGCAGGCCTCTTACGAAAGTAAGGGGCTTTTTTGTTTGTGTTTGCGATATTTATAGTTGGCAAATCGATGTGGCTTATTTGGGGGTGAAAAAAACGGTCTGGTTGTATCCTGCAGGTCTTAGGCCTGGTCTATAGATTGGAGTGGATCTACAAAGAATTAATTCAAAGCGCAGCTTTGATAAAGTTAGGAAAGTGGGAATAAGAAGTTGGCTCCCCGAGCTGGGCTCGAACCAGCGACAAACGGATTAACAGTCCGCTACTCTACCAACTGAGTTATCGGGGAACAGAAGACTAACGAAGACTTCGTTAATCAAGGCCGCGTATACTAAAGAGCAAAGCGGCCCAGGTCAAGACCTTAAAGTACTTTTTTGAGACGTGAAATTGCTGACTCTAATATTTCCATGCTGGTTGCAAAGCTTAGGCGCATGCATCCAGGAGACCCAAAAGCAGACCCAGGTACAAGTGCCACACCTGCTTCACTTAGCAGCATCTCGGCCATTTCAACATCGTTAGATATATTCGCTAGATTGTCGATAGCACCCTGGAAGTTTGGAAAGACATAAAATGTTCCATCGCCAGAAATACATTCCACGCCGGGAAGTTCATTAAGCGCTGCGACAAGATAGTCGTGGCGCTTTTTAAACTCGGTAACCATTGTTGTGATGCATTCCTGGCTGCCATTTAGTGCTTCCAACGCCGCGGCTTGAGAAATGGAGCAGGGGTTCGATGTGCTTTGCGACTGAATCTTTTTCATCGCAGCGATTGCTTTTTCTGGTCCTGCTGCGTAGCCAATGCGCCAGCCTGTCATGGAATATGCTTTAGAGACACCATTCAAAACAAAGGTGCGGTCATATAGCTCTGGGCAGGCGTTCAATATGTTAACGAAAGGTTGTTCTGTCCATAGAATATGTTCGTACATATCATCGGTAACGACTAAAATCTCAGGGTGTTGTTTTAGTACCTCGCCAATGGCAACCAGTTCTTCACGTGTATAAGCAATCCCGGTTGGGTTCGAGGGAGAGTTTAAAACTACGATTTTGGTTTTATCGGTAATTGCTGCTGACAGTTGCTCGGCAGTCATTTTAAAACGGTTATCAAGGCTCGTTTCAACAATAACTGGTTTGCCTTCCGCTATCTTGACCATGTCGGGGTAGGATACCCAGTACGGTGCAGGGATAACGACTTCGTCGCCTGGGTTTAGCAAGGCAAGTGAGAGATTGAAAAAGCTTTGCTTTCCGCCAGACGATACGAGGATCTGCTTAGGCGTATACTCAAGCTTGTTATCGCGCTTGAATTTATCGATGATCGCGCCTTTTAGTTCTGGAGTGCCGTCTACTGCGGTGTAGCGCGTCTGGCCATTTTTTATTGCACTAATCGCAGCCTGCTTAATGTGTTCAGGGGTGTCGAAGTCTGGTTCGCCAGCGCCTAAGCCGATAATATCTTTACCTGCGGCTTTTAGTTCATTGGCTTTGTTGGTAACAGCCAAGGTCGGAGATGGTTTTATAAGTTGTACCCGGTTTGAAAGTTCCAGGGCAGATAAAGCTGGGTTGGATGATTGTGCTTCCAAGTCTGTTTCCTCAATCAGGAATAATTGCTCACCGTAAATAAAGAACGTGTACTGGCTTATTCTAAAGCAAAAAATTTGCTATCGTTTGCTACCCGATAAGCGCATCGCATAGCTGCAGTTGTATTTATATACAAGTGTCTTAGTGCTGCCACCCAAGTTTAGAAGGTCAATCTACAGTCATGCTTCGTGACTGATAATAGATTTTCCTTTAAGGGAGTGGTCAAACTTGCGAAGTCTATCATTTTTTCATTACGACCGGAATCATAATGGCGAAGGAATTTTTACTAGAGTCACGATTTTCCCCAGCGGGGGATCAGCCTGAAGCAATCAAACAACTTGTTGAGGGGATAGAAGACGGTTTGATGTATCAAACGCTTCTTGGTGTAACGGGGTCAGGTAAGACCTATACGGTTGCAAACGTTATCTCAGCGCTTCAGCGACCTACTATTATAATGGCGCATAATAAAACACTGGCGGCTCAGCTATACGGCGAATTTAAAGAGTTTTTCCCGCAAAACTCGGTCGAGTACTTTGTTTCTTACTATGACTATTATCAACCTGAAGCCTATGTTCCATCTTCAAACACCTTTATTGAAAAAGATGCTTCAGTCAATGAACATATTGAGCAGATGCGTCTATCTGCAACTAAAGCACTTATGGAGCGGCCAGACGCAATAATTATTGCCACGGTTTCTGCCATCTACGGTTTGGGTGACCCGGAATCATATCTCAAGATGATGCTACATCTAGATAGGGGGGAGCCGGCTAGTCAACGCGATATCTTAAAACGATTGGCCGAGATTCAATATACGCGAAATGACATCGAGCTACACCGAGCTACCTATCGTGTGCGTGGTGATGTGATAGACGTCTTCCCCGCTGAGTCTGAAAAAGAGGCAATCCGAATTGAGCTATTTGATGATGAGGTCGAGAACTTAAGTTTCTTTGACCCCTTAACCGGCGAAGTGACGCGTCGTGTGCCTCGGATTACGATTTACCCTAAATCCCATTATGTTACGCCGCGCCAAACAATTCTGAATGCTGTGGATGGAATTAAGTCCGAATTAGAAATTCGTTTAGCGCAGTTACGGGACAATAATAAGCTCGTCGAAGCGCAAAGGCTAGAAGAACGAACTCGCTATGATACAGAGATGATGACAGAGCTGGGTTACTGTAATGGTATTGAAAACTACTCGCGCTACTTGTCTGGGCGCGATGTCGGCGCAGCGCCGCCTACCTTGTTTGATTATTTGCCGGATAATGCCTTAATGGTAATCGATGAGTCGCACGTAACGATTCCTCAGATTGGTGCAATGTTTAAAGGCGACAGGTCTAGAAAAGAAACCTTGGTGGAGTATGGTTTTAGGCTTCCGTCGGCACTTGATAATAGGCCTATGCGTTTTGAAGAATGGGAGCGTATATCTCCCCAGTCTATTTTTGTTTCCGCGACACCATCAACCTACGAAGAAGAGCATGCTGACAAAACCGTTGAGCAGGTCGTTAGGCCGACGGGGTTGCTTGATCCTCTAATAGAAGTGAGGCCTGCTACAACTCAAGTAGATGATTTGCTGTCGGAGATTAATGCGGCAACCGAGCTAGACGAAAGAGTGTTGGTTACAACGCTAACAAAGCGTATGGCTGAGGATCTCACAGATTTCTTAATGGAGCATGGCGTTCAAGTCAGATACTTGCATTCCGATATAGATACTGTCGAAAGAATTGAAATTATTCAGGACTTACGTCGTGGTGAGTTTGATGTCCTGGTAGGTATTAATCTGTTAAGAGAAGGGCTTGATATGCCGGAAGTTGCCCTGGTTGCAATTCTCGATGCTGATAAGGAGGGTTTTCTTCGTTCCGAAAGATCACTGATTCAGACGATAGGGCGGGCGGCTAGAAACGTTAAGGGCAGAGCGATCTTATATGGAGATAAAATCACACGATCAATGGAGAAGGCGATATCAGAAACAAAGCGCCGTAGAGCAAAGCAGATGAACTTCAATGAAGTAAATGGTATTACGCCCCAAGGCCTGAATAAGAAGGTTGGTGATATCATGGAAGGTGCTTCTTTCATTCCTGGAAAGCGCAAAGCAAAAAATAAAGTTGCGGATGCAGGTCAGGAGTACGATATGGCAATCGCTGCTCGAACACCGAAAGAGCTGGAGTCTGAGATGCGTTCATTAGAAGAAGAAATGTATCAGGCAGCAAAAGACTTAAAATTCGAAAAGGCAGCAAGTTTACGAGATAAAATTTCCGAGATTAAAGAGCGCCTACTTCTATAGTTAGCGCGTTATTTACAATTCGCGTCAGAAAAACGTCGTTTTTATGCACATTTTCGAATTTGCTAAGAAAGTCAATATGAAACATGGCGTTTTTTTGCAAAAATACTAAAGAAACTATAAGGTATTGAAAAATAAGGCTTTTTTAATTGGTTAAAAAATAATCAGTTTGTGTGTCGCCGCCATTTCTAGCGGGGTTTGACCGTCTTTACTTAAGTTTTCAACAAAGTTATCCACAGAATTGGTGGATAAATGTCAAAAGCGTAATAATGCTTTTGTCTTAACGGGGATTGAATTTAAGTCGCTTTGAAAGTCAACATGCTAGAGGCGGAAATTAGCAAAAAAAATAGTAAAAAATGCAATTTTTTTGCTTGTCTTTTTTTGCCGAATGGACTTGCCAGTATTTTCTTTTCGTTTACCTGTGAACAAGTGTATATAATGAACGCCGATTATGTTTGTCGATAAAATGCACTTGTTAATATTTTTTAAAGTCGGGTCTGTATATGTCTTATTCACTTTTACGAAACTTATTATTTACACTGCCGCCTGAGACAGCTCATGAGCTTTCGTTGGATTGGATGAGCGCGTTCAATCGTTTGGGGTTGATTTCACCATTTTTGCCAGATGTGGTTTCTGACCCAGTCGAAGTGATGGGGGTACAGTTCCCAAACCGAGTCGGTCTCGCAGCAGGTTTGGATAAAAATGCCGATCACATTGATGCGCTGGGCCGAATGGGCTTTGGTTTTGTCGAGGTGGGTACAATCACTCCTCGACCACAACCGGGAAATCCCAAACCTCGTTTATTTCGCCTGAAAGAGAACCAGGCAATTATTAATCGAATGGGCTTCAATAATGAAGGGGTTGAGCACCTGTTGCAGCAGGTTGCAGCGAGTCAGTACAAAAATCCTATTGGAATTAATATTGGGAAGAATTTTGATACGGCTGTTGAGGATGCGAATTCAGATTATATAAAATGCCTTAACGCGGTTTATTCTCGTGCTACCTATATAACTGTAAATGTTTCGTCGCCCAATACGCCCGGCTTGCGTACCCTTCAATTTGGTGAGTCTCTGAACTCTTTGCTTGACGCGATTAAGGAAGAGCAGGCTAAACTGGCAGAGAAGCATGGCCGTTATGTCCCCATTGCAATCAAAATTGCTCCTGATATGACTAACGAAGAGCTTGTGATGGTTGCGCAGTCGCTAAAAGCGCGTGAACTGGATGGTGTAATTGCGGGCAATACTACATTGGCTAGAGAGGCTGTTCAGGGCTACCCCCATGCGCACGAGGCAGGTGGTTTGAGTGGTGCTCCGTTAACGACGCGATCGACCGAGGTGATCTCTCAGCTGAAAGCCGAACTTGGAGAGAGTCTGCCTATTATTGGCGTGGGGGGGGTTATGTGCGGTCAAGATGCGGTGGATAAGATTAATGCCGGGGCAAGCCTGGTACAGATCTATACAGGTTTCATTTATAAGGGGCCTGCTTTAATAAGAGATGCTGC
Organism: Oleiphilus sp. HI0117; assembly: GCF_001635235.1. NCBI lineage: Bacteria > Pseudomonadati > Pseudomonadota > Gammaproteobacteria > Oceanospirillales > Oleiphilaceae > Oleiphilus > Oleiphilus sp. HI0117. The sequence goes on from NZ_LWGA01000238.1 coordinate 15,477, forward strand.
CTTAGCGATTAAGTCGATGCGTTAAGCATAAAAAAAGGCCCTGATGTGGGCCTTTTCAATTTCAATTTCAATTTTTGCTATGTTGTGATCCCGGGGAGTTTGTGAATACCGGATACTCCAACTAGACCGTCCCAGTTGTCGCCTCTACCTTCACGCCAGCCACTTAGCCAGTTTTGCTTTGCGGTGGTAGTAGAATTAGGGCAGAGAGATTTTGATTTTCCTGTAATGCCTGCTTGATAACCTTTTTTAAATGCTCTTTGATCAATATCACGCTTTTGTCTTTTCATTCGTTATGAACCTCATGAACATGCTTTAAACATTGTTATTTATAAGTAGCGCAGCAACGTTGTACCCGAAGGGGTTACGAAGCTTAAAGGTAATTCAACTCCTATTGAGTGCAAATGAATTGTTATAGTGTTTTGCCGGCGGCAATAAGCTTTGCTTGTCTTTTCTGGGCCGGGCTTTTAGTTAAGCTAAATTTCTGTCTAAAGTACATGACTAATTCTTTCTATAAAACACTATTTATATATAGCTTTAGTATAAGCTTCCGTAATAGCTTGTTTTATAGGGTGTAACGTGTTCGAATGCGCGATTATTTCTTAATTTCAGTTTGTATTAATTTGGTAACACATGCGAAATAACGACTCATATAATGTTTTTATAACGTGCCCCCGAGGGCTAAATTACGTTCTTGAGCAAGAACTCAATAGTTTTGGAGTCGAGCAGACAAAGTCAACGCCTGCTGGCGTGAGTGCCGAATTAGATAAATCTTTGTTGTATCGTGTATTACTTTGGTCGCGAGTTGCAAATCGGGTTTTACTTGAGCTTTGTTCACATAAAGCGGAAACGGCTGATCAAATTTATGACGCAGCTTATTCTATAGACTGGAGTCGATATTTCGATTGTACGGCTAGTTTTGCGGTCGATTTCTCTGGGCAAAATGAACATGTCAACAACACTACCTTTGGTGCTTTGCGAGTAAAAGATGCAATTGTTGATAAGTTTCGTGACCTTGTTGGGGACCGGCCCTCAGTTAGTCGAGCCGAGCCTGATATCCGTATATCAGCCAGGTTGGCAAAAGGGAAAATTAACGTAAGCCTCGACTTGTCAGGTGAAAGTCTCCACAAACGCGGCTATCGTTCTGTTACCGGTGCTGCGCCACTCAAAGAAAACCTTGCCGCCGGATTGCTTTTGCTGAGTGGCTGGCCTAAGCGTTACAACGACAGCGCTAGTTTTATTGATCCAATGTGTGGCTCTGGCACTTTGCTTATTGAAGCGGCAATGCTTGCTACCAATAAAGCGCCAGGACTTGCTCGCGAGCGCTGGGGGTTTGAGTGTTGGAAAGGTCATGATGAGCGATTATGGAGTGCGCTTCGTCAGGCTGCTTTAGATTCATTCGAAAAAGGCTTAGGTTCATATCAGGGGCGTATTACTGGTTTTGATCAGGATTCTAGAGTTGTGGCGAAAGCTTGGGATAATGTTAGAAAGGCAGGCTTTGATAAGATTATTCATGTGGAGAAACGCTCACTAGAAGATTTTACCCTTGCTGAACATGATCAGGCGGGGTTGTTGCTAACGAACCCTCCTTATGGAGAGCGCTTGGGCGAGATTAACCTCCTTAAAACGCTGTATGGTGTGTTGGGTGAGCTATTTGAGCGAGACTTGCTTGGATGGAGTGCCGGCGTATTTACAGGAAATGCAGATTTAGGTAAGGCCATATGCTGGCGTTCATATAAACAGTATAAACTCTTTAATGGCGCTATCGAAAGTCAACTCATCTTATTTAGTCTTGATAAGGATAATCGCTACAAAGATGCTGCGAGCTCCTCTAAATTAGAACATTCATCTAGCAACTGGAAGATATCGAATCCACAGCGTGCTGAAATGTTCGCTAACCGCCTTAAGAAGAATTTTAAGACCCTCGGTAAGTGGGCTAAGAAAAATGAGATTAGCTGCTATCGCTTGTACGATGCTGATATGCCGGAATTTGCGCTCGCAGTCGATATGTACCAAAGCATTGATCAAACTACATGGCTTCATGTCCAGGAATATCAAGCGCCAAAGTCTATTGATGAGAAAGCTAGCCGAGAAAGGCTAAGAGAGGGGCTTAAGGTATTAAGCGAGTTTAGTTTTAATGGTGCAACGATACCGACGAAGCGAATTGCTTTAAAAGTTCGTTCGATACAAAAAGGTACTAAACAGTACGAAAAAGAAGCATCTCAAAAAGACTTTTTTACAGTAAGTGAGAGTGGTGCGCGATTCAAGGTAAACCTAAAGGACTACTTGGATACCGGGTTGTTTCTCGATCATCGTCCCATTAGAAAGTGGGTCTATGATAATGCCAGAGATAAACGCTTTTTAAATTTATTTTGTTATACAGGTGCGGTGAGTGTTTATGCCGCACTTGGTGGTGCGAAATCAACCTTGAGCGTTGATATGTCAAAGACCTACTTGAATTGGTTCGAGGGAAATCTGGCGCTCAATAGGCTAGCGCTTCGTGACAATAAAGTAGTTCAGGCAGATTGTATTGAGTGGCTAAAGTCACAACAGGAACAAAAAGCCAGTTTTGATCTGATTTTTCTAGATCCACCGAGCTTCTCTAATTCTAAACGAATGCAGGGGGTGCTGGATATTCAGCGTGATCATGTCGTACTCATAGAGCAGTGTATGAGCTTGCTGTCTGAAAAGGGGGTGCTGGTTTTCTCGAATAACCTGCGAAGGTTTAAGCTTGATCCAGGCTTGAGCGCAAACTATAAGGTCACAGACTTTACCAAAATGTCAGTGGATAAAGATTTTGAGCGCAATAGTCATATTCACCAATGCTGGAAAATAGAGCGCGGCTAGGAAATTTGCTTAGTCGGTTTGAGTAGTGGGCTTATCCTTAGAATTCAAACTTTAGGTAGGTACTGTACTGATCTATTTCGATATTCGTATCAGTGTCCTTGAGCAAACGACCGTATTCAAAGGATAAATACCACTGATCACTCAGCTTATAGTCTCCTCCGATAATCCAGCTTAAACTGAAGTTCGTTTTAAATAAATGTGACTCGGCCACGAATGGGCTGGGTTGAACCGCTGATTCCGCGTTAGAAATAGCACTTTCCGAGACGGTTCTAATAACTTCATGACGCGTTACATCTGCTCGGTAGTAAGATAGTCCAAGTAGTGCGTAAGCATTAAAATAATCTGTAATCTCTTGCTCGGCTCCCATATATGTCGCAATCCAATGATCTAGGTTGACATCCTTTGCTCCTTTAAGCGTGTCTTCTTTGATTCCCTTGCCGTAACGAAACTCTGCTTTGAAAGTGTCATCTAGGTAGCTACCATAAATAACGCTAAGGCCGTAGGTTTGTGCAGTAAGGCCGCTGAATGATAAAACCGGAGAGCCTTCAGTTCTATCTTCGTAAGATACGCTGTCAGAGCGGACGAGATTAAGGTTGAGCCTGTTGAATTCGTTCAAAGAAAGACCGACAGATAAGTAGTTTCTTTCGGACTTAGGGCCAGGGTTGCTAAAAAAACCGTTATCATCGTTGGCTTGAGTCAAAGTAGAAATAGATAGCAGAATTGAAACTAGGGCGAGTGCGAAGCGTTTGCAAACCATGTTGCTGGGCATCCTTAATTTTAGTTGATCCATTTGTAGATCCGGTTTTGCTACGGTTGATAGCTTGCATTGAGGTATTGAATTACGGAATGCAATATGGTGCCACGATATTACCAAATGTGCTTCGATACGATTCACAATTTATTGAAGTAAAACATAATATTGGGTTTGCTGAGCGTTGTTGTGAATTGAACCTGAGAAATTCTAGATGCTAAGTTAGGATTTCTTTGCTTAGGTGAAGCAGTGCGCGAACATTGTCTTCAATTGAGTCAATATCAAGCTGGTTCTCGATAGCCAGGTCATTTCGTTTCGCTAGCAGCGTTTCTAGTGGGTGAGAGCTAAAGAGCTGGGTGATTGAAGCTATTTCAAAGCCTAGTTCGTTATTATAAGTCTCGAATAGCAGTTCTAATAAGGCTTCATCTTCATCTAGGCCATCAATAAAAACTGTTTGGCCATCCAAGTCCTGGTTTAGTTCTCGAATTACGTCAGGCCCGGAAACACCTTGATCAAAAAGAAATTGAAGATCTACGGTGCTGTCGGTATTGTCCCAAGGGTCCCATTCGTCATCAGGGATAATAAGTACAGACTTGATTTGGCCGTTGGCTAGTGACCAGGTAATTGCAGTTGGAAAACCGCCTTCATCTGGTGTGCTGTATTCAATATCGATAAAAGAAGGGAATTCCATATTAGATAGATAAGACCATGCTTGTTAAAAGCCTGAATTTTCTATTGTTCAGTGTCGTGAGTCAAAAGAAATATTTGAATATACGCTATCTGATTTGATTTTTTGTCTACACTTAGGAGTATTAAATTTAGGAACAGTGAAGTAAGTGTTTTATGAGTGAGTTGCAAAGACAAATTCAGCTAGCCAAATACTATCGCAATCTGCGCTTTTTGGTTGTCGATGATTTCGAAAACTTTCGTCTTTCAATACGCCAAATGATCAGAGCGTTTGGGGTTGAGAGTATCGAGGTAGCGGGGAATGGTGAAGACGCCGTTGCTCGTTGTGAGCATGAAGAGTTTGATATTATTTTGTGCGACTATAACCTAGGCCCCGGAAAGAGCGGGCAACAGGTTCTGGAAGAACTTCGTCACAATAAAATTCTTAAGCATACAGGCATATTCATACTCATCACGGCAGAAACTTCTAAAGATATGGTCATGGGAGCGCTTGAATACTTG
>NZ_LWGA01000239.1:0-480 GCF_001635235.1 Oleiphilus sp. HI0117
CGCGGCCCGCTAGCTGAACCGCTGTGTAAGGTTTAACGCCTGGTGCTGGTTCTGTCGTTTGTGTTTGAAACATCAGCGGAACGATTTCAACCAAACCGGCAACACTAATTACTAGGGCAATTAATACACCAAGTAGTGCGCTGTTCTTTTCAATAGTTTGATGATTCATTATGCTGCCTCCTTGTTGGATGCTTCGTTGTCTAACTCGGAAGAACCGATGGTTTTAATTACGTTATATGCCATCATCAACATACCAACCAAGAACATTAATCCACCAAGTACACGTACGACATAGTAGGGGTAGCTAGCTTTGATACTTTCAATGAAAGTATATGTCAGCGTACCGTCGTCACCCATGTCTCTCCACATTAGGCCTTGCATTACACCAGCGATCCACATTGATGCTATATAAAGTACTACACCAATTGTTGCGATCCAGAAATGACTGTTTATCAGCGATTCGCTATACATGCGCTTTTT
>NZ_LWGA01000240.1:0-15511 GCF_001635235.1 Oleiphilus sp. HI0117
ACTCGATACTATATATAGTCGCTAAACCCCGTTTTGACAAAACCAGACAAGCTGCTGTTTCACTTAATTAAAGGCTTTTATTGCGCTCAGGATCTTATAAAATGACGCAAGCCTGTCATTCTGGAGCCCTGTCTTTGTTACCCATTTCCCAGTTTTTTCCTCAAGTGATTGCTCAACTGAGCGAACATAAGGCATTAGTACTTCAAGCCGAACCCGGTGCGGGAAAATCAACCGCTTTACCTTTGGCCTTACTCAAGGACTTGGCACTTCAAGGGAAAAAGATTCTTTTACTGGAGCCTCGCCGTGTAGCCGTTAAGGCCATTGCTTACTACCTCGCGAAACAGCTTGGGGAGAAAGTCGGTGAACGCATAGGTTATCAGATCAAGAATGATCGAAATGTGTCGCAAAACACCGTTCTCGAAGTCGTTACTGAAGGTATTCTCACCCGACGATTACAGCAGGACCCGGAGCTATCTGATATTGGCCTGGTGATCTTCGATGAGTTTCACGAACGTTCAATTCATAGTGACTTATCACTAATGCTTTGTCTCGAAGTTCAACAAGCGCTTAGAGATGATTTGATGCTCCTGGTCATGTCTGCGACCATCGATACACAAATGCTCTCACACTATATGAACGCAGCCCCCATCGTAGAATGCCCGGGGCGAACATTCCCGGTAGCTACTGACTATCAAGCCGCCAATAGTCCTAATGAATACCTCGATAAGCAAGTTCTCAGAGCCATCCGAAGCGCGCTTCAAGATGATGCACACGGCGATATTCTGGTCTTCCTCCCCGGCCAAGGTGAAATTAAGCGCTGCCTAGCCAGTGCGCAAGAACGTTATTCCGACAATGACCTGCTACTTCTGCCACTCTATGGCGGGCTAAGCCTTCAGAAACAGGAGCAGGCTCTGCAGAAAGACGAGCAAGGCCGAAGAAAGATTATTTTCGCCACTAATATCGCCGAAACCAGCTTGACCATCGAAGGGATTCGCTGCGTCATTGACAGTGGCCTTGAACGTCAAATGCGTTATGACGCTGGCTCCGGTATGAGTCGTCTGGAAACCAAGTACATATCCAAAGCATCGGCCGAACAGCGTCAGGGCCGTGCAGGCAGAACCCAGGCTGGCCACTGTATTCGCTTATGGAGCGAGAGCAAACAACAGTCTCTGAGTGACTTTCAAAGCGAAGAAATCTGCATAAGTGACTTAACTCAGCTCGGCTTAGAATTATGCCTTTGGGGAAATAACAACTACCAGAGCATCCCCTGGCTCACGGCGCCTCCGGAAGCGCATTACAATGCCGCGATGCAAGTACTCAAAGACCTCGGTTTGCTGGATCAACAAGCTCAGGTCACCCGACTGGGCAAGCTCGCGGCAAAGCTACCTGTTAGCCCGCGCCTTGCAAGTATGTTGTTAAGCACCGACAAGCCCGAAGATCAGCGTGTCGCTTGCAACTTAGCCGCTCTGCTTTCTGAACAAGATATCTTTCTCCATAATAGAGATACCGACATATCCAGACGTCTCAACGCGCTGTCGGATTTTGGCCGAGACAAAGCACAGTCCCTTAAAGACTACGCCTTCCATCGTTCACGAGTCGAGCAAGCCTTCTCAAGCACTCAGTCGCTGCAAAAGCAATTAGCAAAATTAGCCGCTTCGAAAGCAGATATTGAGCCGACTATCTACCCTGCAGACCTTGGCAAACTCTTACTCATCGCCTTCCCTGAGCGACTGGCCAAACAGCGCCAAGCAGGAGACGGCAAATATTTGATGGCGAACGGTAAAGGCGCTTACCTCAACGAAGACGATTCACTCTTTGATGAGCCTTGGTTAGTCATTGCTGACTGCGATGCACAGAAGAAAGAGGGCCGGATTTATAGCGCGGCAGCCATTGACAAAGCCTCAGCTCTCGAAGTCTTGTCCGAGCATATCAACGAAGAAGAACGTTTCGAGATCAACCCTAAAACGCAGAAAATAACGGGCTCTATGCAAACCCGTATTGGCGCGATTACCATAGATAGCCAAGTCATCAGCAATATTCCAAACGATGCCTTCACCCAATGCCTGGCTCAGCTGGTCAAGAAACAAGGCTTAAGCGTTTTAAACTGGACGCAGCAATGCGATGACTGGCTGGCCCGAGCAAGCTGGCTAGGACAACACCTTGAAAACTTCCCAAGCTTGTCAAAACAAAGCTTAATCGACGATATCGAGACTTGGCTGCTACCCTATTTATCTAGCGTCAGCAGTATGAACGCACTTAAAAAAGTAAACATTCTTGAGCTAGTGAAAAGCTGCCTGGACTGGAATGATCAGCAGCGCATCGAAAGCGAAGCCCCAACGCATTACCAAACACCAAGTCAGAAACGTGTTCCAATTCGCTACGACAGTGACCAAGGCCCAACAGTTTCAGTTGTGCTTCAAGAGGTGTTTGGCGAGCTAAGCTCTCCGACCCTGGCTGAAGGTCGCGTTCCCTTACGTTTTGAATTGCTGTCACCGGCCAGGAGGCCTATCCAGACCACCAGTGATCTCGCTAACTTTTGGAACAGCTCTTACTTTGAAGTCGCTAAGGGTATGAAGGGCCGCTACCCCAAACACAGATGGCCAGATAAGCCATTAGAAGAAAAAGCCGGACGTTCGATAAAGCGAAAGTGAAGCCCAAAACCTGTGCAGATCCATCCGAGGCTCGCAAGGGGGATGAAACCCTCTGCCTATGGGCATCATATATCCAATTTATGGCGTGCGAATCACCAGTAAACGTTGTTCAGTCATGTCTTCGATTGCATACTTAATACCTTCACGACCCAGGCCGCTGTCTTTCACTCCGCCATAAGGCATATGGTCAACACGCCAGGACGGTACATCGCCGATTATGACGCCTCCAACCTCGAGGATATCCCATGCTTTATTCGCCTTGTATAAGTCCCGTGTAAATATCCCTGCCTGCAGACCGAACTTGCTATCGTTAACTTCTTCCAGCACCGCGTCGAAGTCATTAAAACGTTCAAGAATCGCTACTGGCCCAAAGGCCTCTTCTTCTCGGAGCTTTTGTCCTTTCCCAACACTTTCTAGTAAGGAGGCTTGCATCATGACACCTTCCCTTTTGCCACCGCATAAAAGCTTTGCGCCAGCTTCTACTGCCTCGTCAATCCAGTCTTGCAGGCGTTTAGCTTCGCCTTCCGAAATCATGGGGCCAATAAAGGTTGAAGGATCTTTCGGGTCACCCATTTTCAGTGCTCGCGTAGCGTTTAGTAATTTATCTTTAAATAGCGGATAAATTTCTTCATGGACGTAAACCCGCTGCACACCGATGCAACTTTGCCCCGATTGGTAGAACGCACCAAAAACGATTCGCGCTACGGCGTCGTCGATGTCAGCATCCTGGTCCACGACACAAGCAGCATTTCCCCCTAATTCGAGGACGACTTTCTTTTTGCCTGCTTTAGTTTTCAAGGCCCAGCCCACATCTGGTGAGCCGGTAAAGCTTAGTAACTTCAAACGTTCATCTTCTGTAAATAATCCGGCACCTTCCCGATGGCAAGGTAAGACAGAAAATGCGCCTTCAGGTAGATTCGTTTCTGCAAGCACCTCGGCAATTAACAAAGCACCCACAGGGGTTAAACTGGCTGGTTTGAGTATGAATGGGCATCCCGCTGCAATCGCGGGTGCAATTTTATGGGCGGCTAAGTTCAAAGGGAAATTAAAAGGGCTGATAAACGAGCAAGGGCCAATCGGTACTCGCTTACTCATGCCTGAATAACCCTTGGCGCGAGCGCTAATATCCATGGGAATAACTTCACCGGCGATGCGAGTGGACTCTTCTGCCGCAATACGAAAGGTATCAATTAAACGCGTCACTTCACCCTGCGCATCCCTGATGGGTTTGCCTGCTTCGATACAAAGCGCTTCGGCTAATTCATCAAAACGTTCAGTAAAGCGTTTAACGCAATGATCCAATACAGCCTGGCGCTCAAATGCCGCCAAACTTGCCATGGGTTTTGTTGCTGCCTGAGCGGCTGCTATGGCTTGATCAATCGCCTGTTTCTCTGCCAATGCAACTGAACAAGCCAATTCACCACTGTACTTGTCATAGACCTTCAAGTCCTGATTGGCAAAAACGGCTTTATTCGAAAGATAGTAAGGATAATTTTCGTTCAGCATAAGACAGAGCTTCCTGGATATCGAAACAAGTTATTTGCTTTACGATAACAAGGCTACCCATAATATTGAACTGCTTTTTCTTTTGGCTTGCAGGGTACAAAACCAATATATACCGACCGTAGGCAGAGACTTCCGCCCCTCGCTGGAATCTGCCACGTGCTAGCCCGCCCGCAAGCCGTGAAAGTCTCTGCCTACAACTTAGGAAGCTATTCTCTCTAAATGCGCCGGTACATACTTATGATAAGGCGTTTTAGTAAACGGATCACAGTGGGAACCTGCTGTTAAAAAGTTTATAGCAGGGCCATTAGGCTCGCCATCTTTGTAGCGCATACCATAACCGTGAGGCAAGGTAACCATACCCTGACGAACACCCTCGTCGATTTCGACACTCACTTCGAGCTGGCCTTGCGCGGTTTTACAAAGCAGCTTATCCCCTTTGCCAACACCTAGTGATTCTGCATCGTCAGGGTGAATACGTAAAGCGCCGTCTTTATCAACTTTACGCCATGCTGGATTTCTAAAAATTTGGTTTGAATTATAGGCGCGCCTTTCCCCAGCCATCAGAATAAAGGGATAGCCATCATCGAATTTCAAACCATTGTTCAGACCTCTTAATTCCGAGAACACTTCATCAATTTCCAGGTGAATGCGGCCATCTTTATTACGAATAAACTTCCACATTTCATCAAAGGTATGTTTACTAATTATCGACCCAGAGCGACTATTGAATATCTGCCGAAATAGATTAACGCCTAAGGTGAATTGATTACCTTTTACACCTGCGCGCCTCACGGCAGCCTCGTGTTTTCTAGCATAGTCCATCGCTAAAGGAAGAATTAGCGCAGCAGATGCGGCATCCTCCGGTAAGGCTGCGCCAAAAGTACGATACAAAATTGAAGGCGCGTAGGGGGCCCAATCCTTGTTCAATTTAAAAGTCGCCATCAAGGCAGCGAAGAAGCCCTGATGAGCACTAATCTCAGGTTCGTATTTAGCGATGCGTTCCAATACAGGGAAATTCTCTGGAATCTTACCCATTTTCGCTAACAAGCGCGCATAGATTTCAGGCTCAGGTAAGGTACCCGGTAAAGGCTCAAACATCGGTGCACGCAAATGAAAGAAGTTCTCAGGAAACTCCGCGTTAAAACCTGTCGCTTCCCACTTCTCGAACTGAGAGGCAGCTGGCAGAACGTAGTGCGCCAAGCGAGCCGTTTCAGTCATCGCTACATCAACAACAACCAACAAATCTAACTTAGAAAAAGCGCGTTCATAGGCACTAGAGTCAGCGTAACTGCGAGCGGGGTTGCTACTATCCACCCAAATCGCTCGTAAACGATCTTCGCCCTCATGTTCAATTTCATCAGGCAATATGTTTGGTGGATACATTCCCGAAATCGGCATCATTTTATGATGAGCCGTGAGCTTGTACTCGCGGCGACGCTCGTCCGAATTACCTAATAAGGGAACAAATAAAGTGTGCAGATTATTGCCGCCAGTTTTCCCGAAATTGCCGGTCACCATATACAGCATTTTTTCCAAATATGCCGTCAAGGTGGAATGCAGTGACTGCTGCAGACCCAAGTCAATTCTTACGCATCCCGCTTTAGCATTAGCAAAGTCTCGTGCAACTTGCTGCGTCATCTCAAGGGATACATCGGCTTTTTCTACATACTCTTCAATAGGAATATCTAATAGTTCAGCTTCGAGCTTATTAAAGCCAGTGCAGTGATTCTCGAGGAAGGCTTTATCATGCAGGCCCTCTTTTACGATAATCGCCAAGATCGCAGACATCAGATAAGCATCAGTACCTGGCTTTAACTGAAAATGTATATCGGCTTGCTTCGCTGTTTCAGACCTTCTAGGGTCAAAAACCACCATCGTACGGTCCGGGTCTTTCTTAATTTCTTTAAGCGTATCGCGCGCATTGGGTATACCGTGTGACTGAAATGGGTTACAGCCAATAAATAGTACGTAGTCAGAATGCTCTACGTCCTCAGTACAATGAACACGCTGATCACCAAACAGTCGACCATTCACCCAAAAATCCATGGTCTTTTCCTGAGCCAAAGCTGTATAGGTATAGCGACTCCCACCCATGGCATAACGCAGTTGTGAAGCATACGCACCGCCAAGATGATTACCTTGACCACCACCACCTACAATCGCGAAAGAATCGGGGCCAAACTGATCACGCGTTACATTCATTTTTTCAGCGATTTCATCTAAGGCCTGATCCCAGCTAACCTTCTGAAAGCTCCCATCTGGCATCCTTTTTAAAGGATGTGTCAAACGATCATCGTGATTTTGATAATGCTCTAATCTTGCCGCTTTCTGGCAAATATAGCCCTTAGTCATAGGGTGTTGAGGATCACCTTTGATCTTAATTAATTTGCCGTCCTGGGTGGTAACATCCAAGCCACAGTTTCGTGAACATAATATACAAGCGGTTTTATGCAGCTCTGTATTCTCACTATCAACGTTTGTCATGATCGCTCTCTTGCTTTTTAAAAGCTGTAATTATTGAGATATAGACTAGCTTAATCTTTGTAATACACCATCTGGCTACTTGTCGCCACCAAGGTACCATCAGGGCTCCATAGCTCAGCCCTTTGCTCAAAATAACCATTAGTAAATTTGGTAGCGCTAGCGCGACCAAGCAGATGAGTCGCCTCCAAGCCCAACAATTCATCTTCAGTTATATGGAAATTAATCGTTAAACTAACCGTTCCCATTGGGACGATCTTATGTCTTCGAACAAAAATTCGTGGAAAGAACGAGTCAGAGATTGCTGTTACTGAGGCATAGTCCAGCTTTCTTGCTGGCTTGTCAGAAATCCACAAGAGGCTCTCGGAGGGGTTTGCTTGTTTACCCTTAACTAGCGGCTGAAAAGGAGCACCATAAACAAAGCGCATATCGTATTGGTCTACCCAGCTCGGCATGCCCGGAAATTTTGGTAGTGAATCCACCTCTTCAAAATCTGGTGCATAAGGCATCCTTACTTCATCATTAGACCAAGTCTCATTTCGCTTAGCAAAAACACAACTAGCAGAACACTGCATTACATCGCCTTGCAAAAAATCTACACGCCAATGCTGGTTGGAACGGTTAGTTCTTAATAGAGCAGGTTTGACCACCAACTCATCATCTTCAATCGGCCCCATATAATTAATAGTAAGCGATACCGGCATGCCTTCTCTTTCTGGGTGACCTAACACTGCTTGAAGGATCGTAGCCGCCGTCACACCACCGAAAGGGCCTACCATATTTTGATAGTCTGCACTGACTTGCCCAACCAGGCAATTGGGGTCCCCTTTCAGGTTAACTGCACCATCAAATGCATGCTCTTGCTGTTCTAGTGTCTTTGCCACATTAGATGCACTCATACCGAAACCTCCAAAAAATCGCACAAATTAGTTTATATGCTAAGTAAATTAATCTAACCTTTTACCACTGGCAATTCAGTATATTTGAACTTAGGATAACTTCAGCTTATCTATTAAGGTGTTCCATGCAACAAAAAGCTCCCCCAATTCAGTGGCTACCTGTATTTGAAGCCGCGGCCAGAAATTTAAACTTTAAGAAAGCAGCGGTGGAACTCTGTGTTTCACCGCCTGCCGTCAGTCAGCAAATCAAAGTATTGGAAGAATATCTTGGTTTAACGTTGTTTGACCGAAGCTCTCGCAAACTACGACTCACCTCAGCCGGAGAGTTTTACTACCAGACAACAAGAGATATTATTAAGCGCCACAATACTTCCTATCGAGAATTCGAACGAAAATTTTGCCACCCAACGCTTCAAATCAGCTCACCCATTTTCATCGCTCAAGAACTACTGATTCCAAATTACGCACGCTTCAAAGACTATGCTCCAGAGGTAGAGCTACGCATCACGACAGGCAATGAATACGTTAATTTTGACGATGAACCTGCAGACGCGGCATTACGTTTCGGAAAGGGGGACTGGCCAGAATTAGCAACACGCTTTGTCAGTGGTGTTGACGTAAAACTTCTATGTAGCGAGGACTACCTGACCCAACATGGTCTTTCCCGTGACCAATTAATGTCAAAGGAGGAGATCGAAAATCAGGTTGTCATATCGCTATATGATGATCTTCGGGATTGGCGCGGCTCATTTGGAGATTTTAACCCAAAGCAAAAAATTGTTTGCGACTCTTATTTCTCCGCCATTCGGTCTGCTGAAGAAGGCTTAGGAGTCGTCGTTGGATTACTCCCTATGGTCAATCAAAGGATCAGAGATGGAAAGCTACTTCCCTTATCAACCATGCCGTTGACAACCCAGTATGCATATTGGCTCGTTGCCCCTAAAGCCATGGCAGAAACAGATAATTTCAACTCGCTTTACCGCTGGATACAAGCGCTATTCAGAACACTTAAGTAATTTGTTGAAAAAATAAAAAACAAACAAACGCTTGCATTTAAATTTAGTTTATATGCAAAGTAATATACATCACATATGAACTATATAACTACTAGACAAGGAATCGACAGTGGATAAAAGGTTATTCTTTCTGATCAACATGGCTCAGCACCGAATGTTTAAGTTTGCAGATACCCAGTGCGAGCAACGCCTGGGGATTCCAGTCACTCAAGCTGCTGCACTGATGTTCATTGCTAAAAATGAAGGCTGTTTACAGAAAACGCTGTCACAAGCATTGGGTTTGAATAACTCTGCAGTCACCGGTTTGGTTGGCCGAATGCAAAAGAACGGCATTATTGAGCGCAAAGGATGTGCCGAAGACGGCAGAGCATCAAGGTTATTTTTGTCTGACGAGGGTAAAAATAAATTACCGATACTCTACCCACTTATCCAGCAAGTAAACGAGAAGCTCAGTGAAGAATTTTCAGAAGAAGAGCTTGAAACCGTCAGTCGCTTCCTAAACAAGGTGATCGACATTTTTAAATAAGTACGCGGTATTCAATATGAGTCAATTTCTAGCAATGTTCCAACAAATGGGCCCAGAGATGTTTTCGAAGGGCGTTGCTCAAATCGCACCTTACTTTGGGACAATTGACCCAGAAGTCATTGACCTTAAACCAGGCTATTGTGAAGTTAGCTTGAAAAACCAAAAGAAGGTGCACAACCATATCGGTACCGTTCATGCCATTGCAATGTGTAACGCTGCTGAATTAGCAGGCGGTATGACAACTGACGTCTCGATTCCCGCTGGTGCCCGATGGGTTCCTCAAGGTATGACTGTTGAATATATCGCAAAAGCTAAAACAGACCTTAAAGTTGTGTGTGAAGCGGCAGACGTCGATTTTTCACAGGAAGGCAAGGTAGTCGTGCCCGTAGCAGCGTATGACACAGAAGGAACCAAGTGCTTTACCGCTGATATTACGATGAATGTGAAGCATAAGTAGGTTGATTGCTCCGCCCATTCTTTAAACATAGGCAGAGGATTCCATTCCCTCGCAGGATCAACCCTTGCTTGCCCGTCTGCGAGCCGTGGAAGACTCTGCCTACAATCAATCAGTCTTAATAATCGTCGTTAACTGGATAGGCGATTGAACCAGCTTCTCTTTACCCTCAATCATTGGATAAAATACATAATAACCTTTGTCAGGTACTGAAGTAACCTTCCCTCCTTTTATGTAGAAAGGTTTATCAAAGCCCTGAATATGAACCTCATAATCCCCCCCCTAACATCGTATCCATCGTTCGACTGGCATTGTTAATTTTGTCGCAAGCACTCAAGCCTGCAAGCAACAATACAGTGACTAATATGCCAAACACCTTTTTCATACCTCGATCCCTTTCTTCATCATACTCGTTGTTAATTCAATATTTATTCAACACAAAAGGCACTGCTTCCTCAATCTCAAAAGCCAACTCAAGCAAGCGTTTATCTTCTCCAAACTGTGCAAAGAACTGGACGCCAACAGGCACCTGTTTTTGACTAACGCCAATAGGCAAAGCAATCGAAGGCGCGCCCGAGACATTGTGAATCGCACAATAAGGTACAAAATGCTTTAGGCGCTCTATAGCACTTTCAAATTCTACGTCAGGCGCAAGATAGCCTATTTTCGGCGGTGGGTGCCCTAAAACTGGCGATAACATAAGGTCATAGTTAGCCATTTCTTGTTGATAAACATTAGTAAAACCCAGTAAGCGTTTAATCGCTAAAGGCGCTTTAAGTATATGTTTTCGGAAGTGCTTACTTAACCCAAGGGTCAGCGGTTCGAGCTTTTTCTTANTTAACTTAGTACCAAACAGAACGCTACCTGTTGTAGAAAAAATCGACGCCATCATTCCCCAATAGAGCAAGAAGTCGTCCCCAAAAGCAGGGTCAAATGGAAACGAAACTTCTTCCACATCATGCCCTAAATCACTGCATATTCTGGCCGCCTGATGCACGGCTGCCGCATTGTCTGAATCACTATAAAGATGGCCAGGGCCATCTGTATAAAAGCCGATTCTAAGTCGCTTTTTAGCGGGGCCGGTGATTTCACCCAGCGCAGGTAGTTTTCGGTTGAGATAAAACTTTTCAGCTTCGGAATAAAACATCGCCGTATCGCGAACACTACGGCTTAGAATTCCCTGGTGCCCCAAATTGATAGGTAATAAATGGGACCCTTTCATATCGACTAAGCGACTTCTTGTAGGCTTCAGCCCTATTAGCCCGCAACATGCCGCAGGTATTCTGATAGAACCACCGCCATCATTCCCATGAGCAAAGGGCACAACGCCAGCTGCAACCATGGCGGCAGATCCGCCGGATGAACCGCCAGTTGAACGCTCAAGGTTCCACGGGTTAGAAGTCGAGCCAAAATAACTAGACTCAGTCGTAGCCGTTAAGCCAAACTCAGGCATTCGAGTTTTTCCTAGGGGCACGACGCCTAGCGACAGGAATTGACGTACGAAATCTGAAGATTTTGCTGCGGGTTTAGGTTTTAACGCTGCGGAACCATGAGCGGAGGGCACTCCGTTAAAGTCGTCATTATCTTTAATAAAGCTAGGGACACCGGAAAAATACCCTGAATTAGGCAACAATGCGTACCGTCGAGCCCTGTCATACATTTCCACAGCAAGACTGTTTAGGCTCGGCTCAACATGCATCGCGCGACTAATACTCGCTTCAACCGCCTCTTGGGCCGATATTTCTCTTTTACGAACCCTTTCGGCAATTCCTACTCCATCGAGTTCACCTAGAACATCTTCTGTATAGGCATTAATTGTTTTCGCCGATGGAATCATGCTGCGCTCATATATTAGGCATTGTATTGGCTGGAGGATACCGCTCCACCACTTCCAATCCAGTCCGTATGGAAAAACTCGCCTCGATCTCTATCAACCCGTTCATAAGTATGCGCACCGAAGTAATCACGTTGCGCTTGCAGCATATTTGCTGGCAATCTTCCGCAGGTGAAGGCATCAAAGAAAGACAAGCCTGACGCGGTACATTGCATTGGTAGCCCGATTTCAATCGCTTTACCCAAAACCCTGCGCCAGGAAGGAAGTGACTGCTTCAATAATTGTTGAAAATAGTCATCGATTCCTAAGAAAGAGAGCTCAGGGTTCTTTATAAAGGCGTCACGAATATTCTCTAGAAAACGACTTCGGATAATGCAACCTCCTCGCCACATTAAAGCAATATTCCCGAAGTTCAGATTCCAATCCAAGTTGTTTGAAACTTGCTTCATTAACATGAAACCTTGAGCATAAGAGATGATCTTAGACGCCAATAAGGACTCTCTCAACGCTTCAAGCCAATCGTCCTTATCTCCACCAACACTAGATATCTCACGCGCGAAAGCTGTTTCAGCAGCGATTCGCTCTTCTTTGAAACTGGAGATATATCGTGCAAAGACCGACTCACTAATCAAGCTCAAAGGTACACCGTTTTCAAGTGCGCTATTTGCAGTCAGTTTACCGGTTCCTTTCTGCCCTGCCGTATCAAGAATGCTCTCTACTAAGGGCTGCCCATCTTCATAAAAGCCAAGAATATTGGCTGTTATTTCAACTAAATAACTATCTAACTCTGTTTTATTCCATGCCGAGAAACTTTTCTGCATTTCAGGGTGATTCAAATTCAACCCACTCTTCATAAAATGATAAGCCTCAGAGATGAGCTGCATATCACCATATTCGATGCCATTGTGAACCATTTTCACAAAATGCCCTGCACCGCCCGAGCCAACCCAGTCGCAGCAAATTTCACCAGCATCGGTGCGCGCCGCAATAGCCTGAAATATAGGCTTTACTAGCGGCCAGGCTCGCTCATCACCACCAGGCATGATAGACGGCCCATAACGTGCACCTTCTTCACCACCGGAAACACCGATACCGAGATAGTGAATATTTTTTTCAGATAATGACTCTACTCGTCGAGCCGTGTCTCGATAGTCGGAGTTGCCCCCATCAATAATGACATCACCATCATCTAGCAAAGGAAGTAGCTGTTCAATGTAGGCATCCACCACCTCACCAGCTTTTACCATTAACATCACTTTACGAGGCGAGGAGAGCTTCGCCAGCATATCCTCAAGGCTATTTGCACCTTGTATTAGCGTATCAGCAGCAAGACCCTTGATAAACTCGGATACTTTGCTCTGCGTTCGGTTATACGCAACGACCCTGACACCGTGGTCATTCATATTCAGAACCAGGTTTTGCCCCATTACCGCTAGACCAATGACTGCAATGTCTGCTTTGTTATCCGCCATAATTATCCCTCGACTATTTCTTGTTTAATGCTCGCTAAGTTTAGCTGCCGATTCCGCATCTAAATACCACTCAACACACCCTGAGCTTGCAATAATTCGTGAAAAAATATTGGCTGCCGGGTAGCTTTTAGAGACTTCTGCCTGATCGACTATTTCTCGCACGACACTTGCCTTACTCTTACCCAAGGCAATAAATGTCACTCTCTTGGCACATGATATGACTGAAGCACTTAGCGAGATTCGCTCCTGCTTGGAGCTTGGTTGAGTCGCCTGAACGGCACTCTGAGCACAGTCGTAATCTGTTTGGCCAGGAAACAATGAGGCAGTATGTCCATCTTCCCCAATACCCAGCATAACCCAATCAAAAATAGGAAAGGCATTCACTCCATCAGATACTGATGGCAGACAAGCCAGCATTTCATCTTTGAATTCGATCAAGGCTTTTTCTTGCGCTAATTCACCATGAATGGGATGAATGTTACTCGCTGGAATTAGCACATGGCTAAACAACAGCCGCATGGCTTCACCATAATTGCTTTGCTCATCATTAGCCGACACACAACGTTCATCTCCCCACCAGAAATGTAAGTTCCGCCAAAGAATGCTATTTGCGTAATCACTGTGGGCTATGTAGCCAAAAATATGTTTGGGCGTTGTCCCGCCCGATAAAGCGATATGGATATCGGCGCCAGATTGGCTCAGAGCCAGCCACTGTTTGGCCACTACCTCTGCAAGCTCATCAGCTGATTCATAAATGCTTATAATAGAACCATCACTACTCGCATTCATACTGCCCCCTGCTTAAGAATTTTTTATCTCGCTATAACTCACAATAATGAGTATTGGCTAAATTTTTACACGGAAAACGCCAGGTACGGCCATCACGCCGAAGAAGGCTCTCGGCTTCTTTCGGCCCCCATGTACCACTCGCATAACCATGCAAGGCATGGTCGCCAGCTTGATATTTCAGAATAGGCTCGACAAACTGCCAACAGGATTGCACGGCGTCGCTACGAGCAAATAAGGTGGCATCGCCATTCAGTGCATCCAGTAACAAGCGCTCATAGGCATTCAGAATGCGTACACCATCACCTTCTTCATCGAGTAAATCCTGGTAACGAAAGTCCATACTCACCTCTTTCGACTCAAAACCTGCTCCGGGTTTCTTAAGACCGAATTGCATCACGATCCCTTCATCTGGCTGAATGCGTATCACCAGTTTATTTGCCGGTGCATTCAGCCCAAAAACAGGGTGTGGTGTATGTTTGAAGTGAATAACAACTTCCGTCACTCGCGTTGGCAAGCTCTTCCCTGTTCGAATATAAAAAGGAACTCCATTCCAACGCCAATTATTAATAAATAGCTTAAGGGCTACGTAGGTTTCAGTTCTGGAATCTGGACTAACACCTTCCTCATCCCGATAACCTGGAACAGCACTACCTTTAACTAAGGATTCCGTATACTGCCCTAAAACCAGGTTATTCTCTAAATCGGCCTGACTAAGTGGTTTTAGACTCTGTAGAACCTTCACCACTTCATTCCGCGTTGAGTCGGCATTGATCACTGCTGGCGGTTCCATCGCTACCATCGCCAAAACTTGCAGCAAGTGGTTTTGAAACATATCGCGCACGGCACCTGCGCCATCGTAATAGCTACCCCGAGACTCAACACCTAATTTCTCTGCGCCGGTTATCTCAACATAATCAATATAATTTCTATCCCATAATGGTTCAAACATGCCATTAGCAAAGCGAAAAACCAGTAGGTTTTGAACGGTCTCTTTTCCCAAATAGTGATCGATACGATAAATCTGGGATTCATCAAAATAGGAATGCAAACCATGGTCTAGCTCGATTGCAGATTCCAAGTCATAACCTAGAGGCTTCTCGACCACGATGCGCTTCCAGCCTTCACACTGATCCAACAATTGACTCTTTGACAAGCAATCAGGGATCACGGTAAACATACTTGGCGGCATCGCCATGTAAAACAAAGTATTGTGCGGTGTCTGGTAGCGCGCATACAGCTCATTCAAGGTAAGCTTTAGCTTGGAGTATTCCGTGACATCGGAGGTATTCAAAGACAAGTAATAAACGTGCTGGAGAAAATCTTCGACAGTATGCGAATCAAGGTTTGCACCTTCACTTAGCGACTTTAACAAAGCCTCACGATAACTATCTGAGTCATAAGCACTGCGCGAAACACCCAAAATAAAGAAACAATCAGGCAATTGTCTAGTGACATATAAATGGAACAAAGCCGGGATAAGCTTGCGAAACGACAAGTCTCCCGAGGCACCAAAAATGACGATATTACTGTTATCAGGAACCCTCATCAGACAACTCCTTAGTCGTAGGCTTTTAGTATAGCTTACTCATTAAATAGCTCCGAGTCATGACTCAGAGCTTTTTAATCCTTATTTGATGGTTTCATCCACAAGCGCTTTTGCTTCTTTCTGAACTTTCTTCAAATGATCTGAACTGACAAAACTTTCCGCATAGATTTTATAAACATCTTCGGTGCCCGATGGCCTTGCAGCAAACCAGCCATTTTCTGTAGAAACTTTTAGGCCACCGATTGCAGCACTATTACCCACCGCCTTGGTCAGTTTCTGCTGAATCGTTTCGCCTGCCAACTCGCTTGCACTCACCTGCTCAGCAGATAAGGCTTTA
>NZ_LWGA01000241.1:0-325 GCF_001635235.1 Oleiphilus sp. HI0117
ATGAGGGATACTGATAAAAATACGCCAAGAGAAAACTCTCACACGATAAGCGACAACCCCAGTATCAAAATTTTACCTTGTGAGACAATGCCCTATACCACAGTCTCCCCTGAAGGCTCCCTTGAAATCCTTTCTGCCTATGAAGTAAAACAATTAGTCGAGCTGTCGCGAACCAAGGTCTATGAATTGTTTAAGCGCTGTGCTTTAGCGGTCTTAAATACCGGCAGCACCGTCGATGATACCAATGAAATCATCGAGCGCTATAAAGATTTCCGTATCAAATTTATACGCCAGTCTCGTGGTATCAAGCTGCTGATTGAAAATG
>NZ_LWGA01000242.1:0-267 GCF_001635235.1 Oleiphilus sp. HI0117
TCAGGCTCAGGGCTTAGGTCATGAATTTCGCTCAGGTATTCTTGAAGTGCTGGAGGCGGTTCTGTCTTGTTTAAAGAATTTTCGTTTTCTGTTGGTTCATCAGTGTTATTTGATTCTTGTTGATCCGAGCTTAAACTTTCCTCGACTTCCTCGACTTCCTCGACTTCCTCGACTTCCTCGACTTCCTCGACTTCCTCGACTTCCTCGACTTCCTCGACTTCCTCGACTTCCTCGACTTCCTCGACTTCCTCGACTTCCTCGACTTCC
>NZ_LWGA01000243.1:0-271 GCF_001635235.1 Oleiphilus sp. HI0117
TACAGCCAACAAAAACGTGCCGTTGTGGATGACCTAGCAGACGTTATCAATCGTCTGAACGAACTAGCGGAAATTGCGCCGCTATACGTTGTCGAGTCTAACCACGACCTAGCTCTAGACGGCTGGATTCGTGATAACCGTTTCGATGTTCGCAAAGACCCAATTAATGCGCGTACTTATCACGCCCTGAAACTTGCATACATCGACGCGCTAGACGCTGGCGAGTTCAACGTCACTGCAAAACTAGACCTAGCATTAAAGGCACTAGCTG
>NZ_LWGA01000244.1:0-729 GCF_001635235.1 Oleiphilus sp. HI0117
CGACATTTTCACCCGGTTTGAGGCCTCCCGCTTCAATCAAGCCTCCCCAGGCAGTGAAGTAGGCCATCCAGATTGCGCCACAGTGTTCATCGGGTACCGAGTCAGGGCTCGGTATGAGCGATGCTTCGTTATAGGCTCCATATTCTGCCAGTGTGCCTTGTGAATGAACATCAAAGCTCATTGGGCATAGGGCCACTTTGTCACCTAGCTTAAAGTTACTTTTACCGTCAGCTGGTAATGCGTCAACAATCCCGGCGGCTTCGAAGCCTAACCTGCTTCCTGGGTTTGGCTTGATAAAGTAGCGGTTTTGACAGAATAGAAGGTCGCCTCGATTCAAACCAATGGAGCGTATTCTTACTCCTACCTGGCCTGGTAACGGGGCTGGTTGATCTTGTTCTATCAGTTCAAGGCTATCCAGGTTTGGTGGAGAGCTTATGCTTAGGGCTTTCATAGTTTGGCTGTTCACGCTAGAAGGGTCGTTAATTTGGTGCAATATTGAAGCTGATGTTGCTCAAAAAAGCTATAGGTTTTTAAAAGACATAAGCAGCTGAAATCACACCTGTAAGAAATAATTCACTAAACTAACACGCCGCCTTAAGAATGTTTGTTCAAACTGGGTTTACAGTAAAAGAATCTTAAGGGGAGTAGCAAGATGCTTGAAGCCGTTTATCAATCGAAGAAAATTTCCAAGGAGCAGCTTTCCGGGCAGATGCTTGGCGTATCAAACCT
>NZ_LWGA01000245.1:0-615 GCF_001635235.1 Oleiphilus sp. HI0117
ACGATAGTCTTGCTTTAGAAGTGTGATTTTATCGCTTAAGCCTGCTTCGCTGATCCGTGTTTGTGCTAACTCATGTTGTTTATCAGAGATCGTGGTGGTGGTGACTTTGCAGCCATAGTGCTTGGCAGCATAGATGGCGAACCCGCCCCAGCCAGAGCCAATTTCAACCACATGGTCAGATTCAGATAGGTTTAGTTTTTCACAGATAGTCTTAAGCTTGTATTGTGATGCCTCTTCCATGCTTGCCTGTTCGCTAGGGAAGATGCCAGAGGAATACATCATTGTCGGGTCCAGGAAGGTCTTAAATAAATCATTACCCAGGTCGTAATGCGCAGCGATATTTCGCTTGGAGCCTTTTTCGGTATTTTGGTTCCAGAGGTGAAAGGCTTTAGTTAAGGGCCGGGATAGCAGGGCGAAGCCGCCTTCCATTTGATCTAGAATATCACGGTTCTGGACCATGACTTGCACTAGTTTAGTTAGATCCGGTGAGCTCCAGTCTTCTGACATATAGGCTTCTGCCGCGCCTATGCTGCCGCCCGTCATAATATCTAGATAACAATTTTCATCAAGAATATGTAGCTCGGAATAAAGCGGGTCATTGGGAGAAAGTGGTTC
>NZ_LWGA01000246.1:0-917 GCF_001635235.1 Oleiphilus sp. HI0117
AGCCCAAATGGCAATGGTTGCCTTGAGCGATATCAGTGTGAGCCCCATTTTCGCAAACTGTTCTGAATTAACTTGTAATGCTGCGTTAGCTGTTAAGCTAAGAATTTCATTTATGACGGGGTTTGGCCAAGATCCCGCAATAGGGTTTGTAGGATTCAGCCCCGATGTCATTTCGTCTAAGACGATGCCTAAGGCTTCAAGAAGCTCCCATTGATATAGGGCGGGCGCGGCTTTATCAAACAAGCCAGAATTATAGAGCACGCCAAAAACAGGTTGGATAGCAACGTCCTTAACGCTAAACACCGTATTGATGCTTGGAAGGAGTACCTTCGAATATATCGTTCTTAGTTGAAGTGCAAAGGTGGTACTTTCGGTGTAGCCATCGAACTCGATGCCTGTAATTCCTGCGGTGACAAAATCTACCACCACATCGCGATGCTCAACTTCGAAGGATTGTTCATTAGATTGATAGGCACCCCAGAATCCTTGCTGCGGATCGAGCAAGTGTTCATCAAAAGCTTTACTAATAATGCCTACGGGTAAGTCGGCACTATACCATTCCCCACCGGACACCAGATCAAAAATCCTGGGGCGAACATAGAGGCTCGTATCATTGTCCAGGGTTATGTACGAGGCAATACGATTGTTTTCTTTTTCTGGTTTAACAGACAAGCCCAGCAGAGTATGGGCTGGGTCGTCATAGACTACGTGCAGATCCATATCGCTTGGGCCATCGTAAGAAGTCGAGCGATAGTTTGTGTTTGTGTTTGTGCTTGTGCGTGAGATGGCCAGTTCAATATCCTGCGTTGGCATTAAGGCTTTAAGGGCATCCAGACTGCTCTGCACTGCGCCAAGATAGATCTCGTCATAGACATTGTTCAAATTGTGGAGGTGCAAAGTATAAGGGTCCGCTTCGA
>NZ_LWGA01000247.1:0-1334 GCF_001635235.1 Oleiphilus sp. HI0117
ACTGTTTTGTGACTTCTCCTAGCGCGCCTAGTGAACCTGATGCGCCACTTACTTTAGACAGGTGGCATACTGTCTAAAGTAAGTGGCGCATCAGGTTAACTAGGCGAGCTAGGAGAAGTCACAAAACAGTTTGAAGCCTTAGGCTTGAGCCCGGATATGGTGCTGAAGGTCGCACAGATGGCCATTGAATATTTCTCTGGAGACTCTAAGTCATCTGATGAGCAAGGTTCAGGTATCGATATTGGTGGTTTACTACAGAAAGGCTTAGGTGCAATTTTGTAGTTCTATCGCAAATTACGAATAAAAAAGGGTGCTATGAGCGCCCTTTTTTATTGCGATAAGTGACGGCTTTACTTTCCTGCGCTTTCTAAAGGAAGTAGCTTTAATTCTACACGGCGATTAGCCTGACGGCCTTCGGCAGTGTCATTAGAAGCAACTGGGAAGCGTGGCCCTTTACCCGAAGAGTGAATGCGCCCAGAGGCAATGCCACGAGTCTGGAGTGCATACTTAACGCTGTTAGCACGCTGTTCGCTGAGAGTCTGATTAAACGATAGCGCGCCAGTGGAGTCTGTATGCCCGGTGATTTCAATTGCAGTCTTATCAAATTCCTTTAAGACCAGTGATACAGAATGAATGATTTTCTCAAAACTGGCCTGTAAATCCGACTTACCCGTTTCAAAGGTAATGTTGCCAGGCATCACTAAGATTATTTCGTCGCCCACACGCTTAACGCTTACGCCGCTATTTTTTAGCTGGTGCCTTAGTTTTGCTTCTTGCTGGTCCATGTAATAACCCGCACCACCACCAATAGCGCCACCGGCAACGGCACCAATAAGTGCGCCTTTGCCTCGGTCAGACTTACTCGAGGTTGCAACCCCGATCAGTGCTCCCGCGACTGCCCCGGTCACTGCGCCTGTCGTTGCGCTTGATACTTCTTCTTCACCGGTATAAGGGTCATAGGTCATACAAGCACTGGTTAAGGATGCTAGAACAGTAAGGCTTACGATTTTCTTATTCAACATGAGTTTGCTCCATTATTTCCGTATATATAAATAGTGCTAAAAGGTGCTTAGACTTCGTCTACGTCAACTTGTCCGGATAGCCTGCGCCGAATATGAGACCAGCTCATGCCCAAACATAGAATTGCAGATATAAAAATTTCTAATAACCAGACGAAAGCACTGGGTTCACTTATGCTAATTAAGCCAATATCGATTAATGCCCAGATAATAATCGCGACGAGCAGCGCTGCGAGGGTGAGCCCGACGGGCCCTAAAGATTTTAGCGTAGCTCTAACGTAAATAACCCAGCCAATGATTAAGGCGACTGCTGAT
>NZ_LWGA01000248.1:0-927 GCF_001635235.1 Oleiphilus sp. HI0117
TGAAGCCGGGTACCAACGTTTTTGATGGGGCAAAAAACTCGGGAATTGATAAGGTTTTTCCTGAGATAGATTTCGATAAGGCCGATATGGGAATATTTGGTAAAGCGGTTCGTAAACCACTGGAGCAGGAGCTGAAAGAAGGGGATCGTATTGAAATTTACCGCCCATTAATGATCGACCCTAAACAGGCTCGCTTAAATCGGGCGGCAAAGAAAGACTAAATAGAGCGCTTAATATGCTGGGTTGCTCTCAAGTAGTGTGCCTTCGTAGCGTTGGTACACGCCTTGGCTATAGTAGACTTTTATGGTTTGTTTCTCGATTTCACCGCCCGCAACTTGATAGGTGTATACGTAGTTTTCGAGTTCTGTATCGAAGGTGTTGTCTAGAACGGGAGCACCTAATACGAAGTGAACCTGTTTTTTAGTCATACCTGCTTTTAATGTGTCGAGCATGTCTTGGGTGATGATGTTGCCTTGCTGGACATTGATTTTGAAAACGCCAGGAAAGCTACAGGCGCTTATGCTTAAAGCGGTGAGAATAATAATTAAAAACTTTTGCATCTAATTTTTGAATTCCATTATCTTTGCTTTACAATGTTTTCGGCTGATCTTTATGAAGATAGGCGAAACGCAAGCAAAGTATGTTGTAAAGAAGAAACTAACATTATAGCGAGGCATGATACCTGATTCGTGCAAACGCTGTGAATAGGATTACAAATAAATCATGCCAGACAACTCAGAGTTAAAAAAAGTTGGTTTGAAAGTTACCTTACCACGATTAAAAGTATTGGGGCTTTTGGAAGAAGCTGATGAGCACCAT
The DNA here is from genome assembly GCF_001635235.1 of Oleiphilus sp. HI0117. Taxonomy (NCBI): domain Bacteria; kingdom Pseudomonadati; phylum Pseudomonadota; class Gammaproteobacteria; order Oceanospirillales; family Oleiphilaceae; genus Oleiphilus; species Oleiphilus sp. HI0117. The sequence goes on from NZ_LWGA01000248.1 coordinate 820, forward strand.
ATGAGTGCGGAAGATGTCTATAAGGCTTTATTGGAATCGGGTGATGATGTAGGTTTGGCGACCGTTTATCGTGTACTTACCCAGTTTGAGGCTGCCGGTCTGGTCTTG
>NZ_LWGA01000249.1:0-5391 GCF_001635235.1 Oleiphilus sp. HI0117
TTGGTGACAACAGGCGCTCCGCGTGACAATAGCTCATACAATATAGGGTCAGCGTGGAGGAAATATTAGCTCGAAATAGCTCAGACTCTTGCCTAGCCTGCGTTTGCTTTACCAGACTTTCAAGCGCCTCTCGTGTTCGCTGCTGCGCAGCAGCAACTTCAGGCTCATCAACATCCGGTGCATTGAAAACGAAAATCAAAACAGCCGAATGAGCGCTAACTTTATCGATAATCTTTAAGAGTTGAGTGATGGGCTCATCATAAACAGGAATAACCAGCACAGCGTCGAAAGGTCTTTCCAGGGAGCGTTGCAGAGCTTGGATATCAGGCTCTGCATAGGTATCCAGGTATTTGGAAACGGCTGAACTGTCGTACTTCATTGACAATAACTAGTTAGACCAGTCTTTATCAATAATACGCTTAAGCTTGAGCAAGGTAGCCTGGCGTTCATCTGTGCTATAAGACTGAGCAGGCAATTTACCCCAAATTGGCGCTGGCCATGTCGGGTCACCTTCAAAACGCACAACATGATGAATATGTAGCTGTTTTACAACGTTCCCCAAGGCGGCAATATTAAGCTTATCACCCGAGAATAGCTGCATTAGGTTTTGCCCAAGATACATCGACTCAAGATCTAACTGCTGACGTTGCTCATCACTTAAGTGATACAACTCCGTTGCATCACCCACGCGAGGAACAAGAATAAGCCATGGATACTGAACATCATTCATCAATAAGACTTCGCACAATGGCCAAGACGCTATGTGAATCGTATCGTTTTCCAGGCGTGAGTCGAGTTTGAAGTCTGCCATTAAGCGCCTGCACTCTCAGCTTTTTGTTTCTGCCACTTAGCTTCCCAATCCAAAGCAGACTTAACGATCACACCTAAGTCATCATGATCTGGCTCCCAGCCTAGTACTGCTTTGATTTTGGCATTATTTGCCATCAGCGCATCAGGATCACCTGCTCTGCGGTCGACATTTTCAACCGGAAAGTCTTGCCCTGACTTTTCCTTAACCGTATCGATTACTTCACTGACCGTAAAGCCACGGCCATAACCACAGTTTAGGATTTGCGATTCACCGCCTTTCGCCATGTAATCGAGCGCCATAACATGCGCTTTAGCCAAATCATCAACATGGATGTAATCGCGGATACAGGTACCATCACGTGTTTCATAATCCGTACCAAAGATCACCATACCATCGCGCTCACCTGTTACACATTCACAAGCGACCTTGATCAGATGAGTCGCTTCGGGGGTTGCCTGCCCCAAACGGCTGGTAATGTCAGCACCGGCAACGTTAAAGTAACGCAAAATCACATGATTCAAATCGCTGGCTGCCGACAGGTCACGAATCATTTGCTCGCTCATCATTTTCGATGCGCCGTAAGGGTTGATTGGCGCTAGTGGCATATCTTCGCTAATTACTTTCTCTTCCGGCATACCATAAACAGCCGCCGTTGACGAAAATACCATGTAAGGCGTTTTATACTTTTCAATAATAGTCAGTAAATTCAGGGTATTACGAGTATTGTTACTGTAGTACTTAAGTGGATTTACGACTGACTCGGGCACCACAATGTTCGCGGCAAAATGTAAGACTGCTTCAAACTTGTGCTTGGCAAAAACCTGATCAAGTTTTTCAACATCAGCAATATCACCAACAACAAGCTCACCATAGGTCACCGCCCACTCATAGCCGGTCGATAAGTTATCGTAAACCACTATGTCATGGCCTGATTCACCCAACTGTTTTACAACATGGCTACCAATATAGCCCGCACCACCCGTTACAAGTACTTTCATTCTTTCTACTTTCCTTTGTTTCTGAATTTATCTATCCAACAGCCTAGCTTGATTATTATAAAAGATTGATATGAAAAAAATATTATTGTGAAGCATTCTGCCGGATCTGTTTTTTCTGTTGGCGGCGAAACGCGAAGAAGTCCCGTATTATCTGACTACATTGTTCCGCCAATATTCCTTCAGCATAGACTATTTCGGTATTCATGGAAGGGTGACTCAATAAGTTATTCTGACTCACTACCGCACCCGCTTTAGGCTCACGAGCGCCAAACACCAAACGATCAATTCGAGCATGAACCAGCATTCCAATACACATCGTGCAAGGCTCTATGGTGACATAAAGTGTCGTACCAGGCAGGCGATAATTTCTTTCGTGTTCTGCTGCTGCCCGAATAGCTCTCACTTCAGCGTGGGCACTCGGGTCACAGCTAGCGATGGGGCGGTTCCAGGCCTCACCTAAAACCTCTTCACCTCTAACCAAGACAGCTCCAACTGGCACTTCACCTTCAGCGCCCGCTTTTTCTGCAAGGTTCAAGGCGCGTCGCATCCAACGCTCATCAATTATGCGTTGCTCCTTACCAGAGTTTTTTGATGCGACCTTATCTTTCGTCATTTCTTACTAATTATTCCCACTCAATCGTCGCTGGCGGCTTAGAGCTGACATCGTATGCGACACGCGAAATATGCTCGATCTCGTTAATAATTCGATTCGATACCGTCTCTAGTAATTCATAAGGCAAGTGCGCCCAACGAGCGGTCATGAAGTCAATTGTTTCAACGGCACGTAACGAAACAACCCATTCATAACGACGACCATCCCCTACAACACCCACCGACTTAACCGGCAAGAAGACAACAAATGCCTGTGATGTTTTGTGATACCAGTCTGCCTTATGAAGTTCTTCCAGGAAGATAGCGTCGGCTTCGCGCAAAACTTCTGCATATTCTTTCTTCACTTCCCCCAAAATACGAACACCTAGGCCAGGCCCTGGGAAGGGGTGGCGATACACCATGTCGTAAGGCAGACCTAGCTCTAAGCCCATCTTACGAACTTCGTCTTTGAATAGCTCGCGTAAAGGTTCAACTAAGTCCATCTTCATATCGTCTGGTAAGCCACCTACGTTGTGGTGAGACTTAATAACATGCGCCTTACCCGTTTTCGCTGCAGCAGATTCGATGACATCCGGGTAAATAGTACCCTGGGCCAAGAAGTCAACGTCTTGAATCTTGGTTGCTTCTTCATCGAAGACTTCAATAAAGGTATTACCAATGATTTTTCGCTTTTTCTCGGGATCAGAAACACCTTCTAACTTACCCAAGAATAAGTCTTCAGCATCAGCACGAATGACTTTGACGCCCATGTTTTCGGCGAACATCTCCATCACCATGTCGCCTTCGTTCTTACGTAACAAGCCGTTATCGACAAAAACACAGGTTAACTGATCACCAATGGCTTTATGCAATAGCGCCGCAACCACTGAAGAATCAACACCTCCAGATAGACCTAGCAAGACCTTCTTATCACCCACTTGGGCACGAACTCGTTCAATCTGATCTTCAATAATCTTTGCTGGCGTCCAAAGTGATTCACAACCACAAATATCTTTTACAAAGTGACTTAAAATACGCTCACCCTGCAGGGTATGCGTTACTTCAGGGTGGAACTGGATACCAAAGAAATTCTTCTCTGCACAGTACATACCAGCAATAGGGCAAGATTCAGTTGAGGCCATCAACTCAAAACCTTCAGGCATCGCAGTAACTTTATCACCGTGGCTCATCCATACATCTAATAAGCGGTTTGCACCTTCAATGTGATCTGCAATATCTTTGAACAAAGCACTATCACCTTCAGATTTAATCTGGGCATAACCAAACTCTCGTACATCAGAGCTTTCAACCTTGCCGCCTAATTGTTCGGCCATAGTCTGCATGCCATAACAGATCCCTAAAACCGGCACACCCAAGCTATAAACAACTTCTGGTGCACGTGGAGAACCAGGCTCAGGCACAGACTCAGGCCCCCCCGCTAAGACAATACCCGTCGGCTTGTATTCACGGATCTCGGCTTCGTCCATATCCCAGGCACGAATCTCTGAGAAAACGCCCAGTTCACGCACTCGACGTGCGATTAACTGAGTGTACTGTGAACCAAAATCTAAAATTAGAATACGCTGTGCGTGAATATCTTGACGGTCTGTCATGGGATTAAATCAACCTCTTAGAAAGACAAAACGGGGCTCTACTAGAAGATGCCCCGCATAATATAAATAAAACTTAAAAAGTACTTAAAGCCTAGCCAACACGATAGTTAGGTGCTTCCTTGGTGATGGTCACATCGTGAACGTGGCTTTCTTTCATGCCCGCTGCGGTAATCTTGGTAAACTGCGGTACCGTGCGCATCGTTTCAATATCGCCACTACCTGTGTAGCCCATGCTAGAACGAAGCCCACCCATTAACTGGTGAATGATTGCAGTCATCGGCCCCTTACACGCTACACGACCTTCAATACCTTCAGGTACTAACTTGTCGACGCCAGATTTAATGTCCTGGAAGTAGCGATCACTAGAGCCTTGAGACTGGCCCATTGCTCCTAAAGAACCCATTCCCCGATAAGCCTTATAGCTTCGACCTTGGAATAATTCGATTTCACCAGGGGCTTCATCAGTACCGGCTAGCAAACTACCGATCATAATACTGTTTGCGCCAGCTACAATCGCTTTTGCAATATCACCAGAGAAACGGATACCACCATCAGCGATAACAGGCACATCAAGCTCTTTCAAAGCTGCACTAACATTAGCCACCGCAGAAACCTGAGGAACACCAATACCAGCCACAATTCGTGTCGTACAAATTGAGCCCGGGCCAATTCCGACTTTAACCGCATCTGCACCTGCTTCAGCCAATGCTATCGCCGCTTCAGCTGTTGCGATGTTACCACCAACCACTTGCACCTGCGGGTAGTTTTCTTTTACCCAGCGAACACGGTCAATAACGCCTTTAGAGTGTCCGTGTGCCGTATCGACAACAATCACGTCAACACCTGCCTGCACCAATGCATCAACGCGCTCTTCAGTGCCAGCACCCGTACCCACAGCAGCACCAACTCTGAGCTGTCCTGCTTCATCTTTACAAGCATTTGGATAGTCTTGCGACTTTTGGATATCTTTAACCGTTACAAGGCCGGTTAGTTCGAAACTATCGTTAACCACTAATACTTTTTCGATTCTGTGCTTATGCAGCAACTCGCGAATTTCGTCTGAAGTAGCGCCTTCTTTTACGGTCACCAGCTTATCTTTAGGTGTCATGATACTTGAGACTTTAGTATCCAAACTGCCTTCAAAGCGGATGTCACGGCCAGTGACAATACCGACCAAGTCTTTACCGTCAACAACCGGTAAACCTGAAATTTTGTTAGCTGCCGTCAGCTCTAACACTTCTCGTACCGTCATATTTGAAGCAACGGTAATAGGGTCTTTCACTACACCACTTTCAAATTTCTTAACAGCACGAACGGTTGCCGCCTGCTGCTCAGCGGTCATGTTTTTGTGAATGATACCAATGCCACCTTCCTGCGC
>NZ_LWGA01000250.1:0-811 GCF_001635235.1 Oleiphilus sp. HI0117
ACAATCTTAGCTACAACACCCGCACCTACAGTACGACCACCTTCACGAATCGCGAAGCGTAGACCTTCTTCCATCGCGATTGGCGCGATCAAAGTAGCTGTTAACTGTACGTTATCACCAGGCATTACCATTTCAACACCTTCAGGCAACTCACAAGCACCTGTCACATCAGTCGTACGGAAGTAGAACTGTGGACGGTAACCTTGGAAGAATGGCGTATGACGACCACCTTCATCTTTACCCAAGATATATACTTCAGCTTCAAACTTAGTGTGAGGCTTAACAGAACCAGGCACACATAGAACCTGACCACGCTCAACTTCGTCACGCTTAGTACCACGCAGAAGAACACCAACGTTCTCACCCGCACGACCTTCGTCTAGAAGCTTACGGAACATCTCAACACCAGTACAAGTAGTGGTTTGAGTTTCCTTGATACCAACAATCTCGATTTCTTCACCAACTTTGATGATACCACGCTCAACACGACCCGTTACAACCGTACCACGACCTGAGATTGAGAACACGTCCTCAACAGGCATTAGGAATGGCTGATCTACAGCACGCTCTGGCTCTGGAATATAAGAATCTAGCGACTCAACCAACTTCTTAACAGCAGTTGTACCTAGCTCGTTATCATCTTCGCCGTTCAATGCCATCAAAGCAGAACCTGCGATAATTGGCGTATCATCACCTGGGAACTCATAAGTGTCTAGCAACTCACGAATTTCCATTTCAACCAATTCAAGCATCTCGTTGTATTCTTCTGAACCTGCACCACCACAGTCTTCAGCCAACAAGTCAGCCTTGT
>NZ_LWGA01000251.1:0-759 GCF_001635235.1 Oleiphilus sp. HI0117
CTGAACTATATATCTGGATAATAGCGGCCCTGATTTGACGCATAAACAAATAGAGGTGTTAAGCGTGAGCAATGAAGTGATTGATAACTGTTTTTCAGATTGGAAGAGTCGTGAAGCGACTGCAGAGGCGATGATTCCATTAATTGGTCGTTTGTACCGTCGTAATAATATTGTTACGTCCATCTATGGTCGTGCTGTTATTAACCAGTCAGTAATCGGAATTCTTAAGTCACATCGTTTCGTTCGCCAGGTGGAAGAGAAAGAATTATCTGTCCACGATACTTATGCGGTATTAAAGGTGATGGATGAGCTTGAGCTTGGTCATGCTCGTGTTGACGTTGGTAAGCTCGCCGTTCGCTTTGCTGAACAAACCAATGATGTTAGTTTAGAAGAGTTTGTCAAAGCAGAGTTATCCGACGTTGTTGGTGGCTACAGTGAAGAGGCTAGCAAAGCAGCTTCTGAAAATACCAAAGATGTCGTGTTGTACGGTTTTGGTCGAATCGGTCGCTTACTTGCGCGTATTTTGATTGAGAAAGCGGGCGGTGGAAATAATCTGCGTTTACGTGCAATTGTCGTTCGCGATGGCGGTGCTAAAAACGATCTAGAGAAACGCGCCAGCTTGCTTCGTCGAGACTCGGTGCATGGCCCATTCGAAGGTACAATCACGGTCGATTCTGAAAACAATCTATTGATCGCTAACGGAAATGCTATCCAGGTAATTTATTCTGGCGGTCCGGATCAGGTCGACTACACGCAATA
>NZ_LWGA01000252.1:0-424 GCF_001635235.1 Oleiphilus sp. HI0117
TACTGGTGAGCAAGGACCAATTGGACCACAGGGTCCACAAGGACCAGAGGGTCCACAAGGACCAGAGGGACCACAAGGTCCTAAAGGTGATACTGGTGAGCAAGGACCACAGGGTATCCAAGGTCCTAAAGGTGATACTGGTGAGCAAGGACCAATTGGACCACAAGGTCCTAAAGGTGATACTGGTGAGCAAGGACCAATTGGACCACANGGTCCACAAGGACCAGAGGGACCACAAGGTCCAGCAGGTAGAGATGGACGTGATGCAGAGCTACCTGATTTGTCTATTTACGCCTTGAAGACTGATTTGGAAAATTTACCACAAGGTGGATCAACTAATATAACAGCCAAAGATATTTCTAAGATTTTAACAACAATACATATACTACAATATGATACATTAATGGATTATAACTACGTCTTC
>NZ_LWGA01000253.1:0-790 GCF_001635235.1 Oleiphilus sp. HI0117
TGGCGCGTCACGGTAATCCTCACCGTATTCCTCCTCATTTGATAAATTATCGTGCCAACCTCTTTGCCATGAAGCAAGCAGGTGTCGATAGAATTATCGCAATTAACGCGGTAGGCGGAATTCATGAAAAGCTCGGCCCGGGTAATCTTTCCATTCCAGACCAAATTATTGATTACACTTATGGGCGTGAACACACTATATATGATGGCATTCATTGCGAAACTGTTGATCATATCGACTTCACCAAGCCGTACTCTGAAACATTGAGAGCAAAACTTCTTCGCTCAGCAAGCGCGGTGTCATTTGATGTCTTGGATGGTGGAGTTTACGGTGCTACTCAGGGGCCGAGATTAGAGTCATCAGCTGAAATACTTCGTTGTAAGGCTGAAGGCTGCGATATGGTCGGAATGACGGGCATGCCTGAAGCTGCGCTAGCAAGAGAATTGGAGTTGGACTATGCCTGTATTGCCTTGAGTGCGAATTGGGCAGCAGGTTTGTCAGATACGCCTATTACAATGGCAGATATAAAAGAGGCAGTTTCGAAAGCGTCAGCACGCGTAAGCGAGCTGATTTTTCAAGATCTGGGAAGTTTATAGTCGAGCAATTAAGCAGCGGGTTCTGTTAGCTGACAATGTGTGTCACACAAATCCCGCTGCTGCAGTTAAGAGGTGGTATTCGGGAATGTTTGTTAGCTTGCTTTCTTAGTTAGTTGGTTTTGATACATTTCTCGAATTTGCTCTGCTGAGTACTTGTCTACAGTTATGTGGTTAAATTCAACTAGGTGTAATGC
>NZ_LWGA01000254.1:0-1222 GCF_001635235.1 Oleiphilus sp. HI0117
TTCTTAATGTCACAAATAACAGATGAAATCTCCACGCGTAGAACCTTTGCGATTATTTCTCACCCTGATGCGGGTAAGACCACCATTACTGAAAAAGTCCTGTTATTTGGCGCGGCGATTCAAAAAGCCGGTACCGTGAAAGGGAAGAAAAGCGGTCAGCATGCAAAGTCTGATTGGATGGAAATGGAAAAGGAGCGTGGTATCTCGGTAACGACCTCGGTGATGCAGTTTCCATTTAATAAATGTCTGGTTAATTTGCTTGATACGCCGGGGCACGAAGATTTCTCGGAAGATACTTATCGAACCTTAACTGCGGTTGACTCTAGTTTGATGGTGATTGATTCAGCCAAAGGTGTAGAGGAACGTACAATCAAATTAATGGAGGTTACGCGTCTTCGTGACACGCCTATTGTAACCTTTATGAATAAGCTCGATAGGGATATTAGAGATCCGATAGAGTTAATGGACGAAGTGGAAGACGTTCTAAAGATTGCGTGTGCACCAATCACCTGGCCTATTGGCATGGGTAAAGAGTTTAAAGGTGTTTATCACTTATATAAGGATGAGACAGTCCTTTATCAGACGGGGCAAGGTCATCAGATTCAGGATTCAAGAGTAATAAAAGGTCTCGATAATCCAGAGCTGGAAGAGGCGATTGGGCATTATGCAGAAGAACTTAGAGATGAAATTGAATTAGTTAAAGGTGCATCGCACGAGTTTGATCATGAGCTATTTTTAGCAGGCGAACTGACGCCGGTGTACTTCGGTACCGCTCTGGGTAATTTTGGTGTAGACCATATGCTTGAAGGCTTAACTGAGTGGGCGCCTGCGCCGCAATCACGAGCGACGAATGTGCGCCAGGTTGAGGCCGAAGAAGAAAAGTTCACAGGCTTCGTTTTTAAAATTCAGGCAAATATGGACCCAATGCATCGAGACAGAATCGCATTTATGCGCATTTGTTCGGGAAAGTATAAGAAAGGAATGAAGTTAAAGCATGTTCGCACAGGTAAAGATGTGCGTGTTTCAGATGCGGTGACCTTTATGGCAGGTGACCGAGAACATGCAGATGAGGCTTATGCAGGCGATATTATTGGTTTGCATAATCACGGGACGATTCAGATAGGTGATACCTTTACTGAGGGTGAGCAGCTTAAGTTTGCGGGCATTCCAAACTTTGCGCCTGAGCTTTTTAGACGAATTCGTTTGAAAGATCCTCTGAAGA
>NZ_LWGA01000255.1:0-718 GCF_001635235.1 Oleiphilus sp. HI0117
CTTTGGATGAACGCTCCCAATTTGCAGAACATTACTTATTGAAGCTAGCTTCTAAACGTTCCTCTTACGGTGAGCACTTGGTAGCCTCGAAGCAGTCTGATGGTTTAGGTATTTATGCGATTAGTCCTGAAAGTCACACCGCTTTATGGGATGAGTATTTAGCTTTTCAACCAGACCTGGCGAGTACCGTACGGGGTTTGGCTTCGCAAAGGGCATTTTTGGAAAACCCTCATGCTGAACTTGCAACCAATCTTGTTTATGCAAGCGCGATAGCCTGGTTGTTGACTCAGTACCGTAAGAATTGTGAGCAAGACCCGGTATCTGGATATGAGGATATTGCCTGATTTTCAAAGCAATTCTTAGAACGGCTTTACCTTGGCTATCTCTTCTTTCAAGCGTCGCTTATATTCATCCTGATCTTCGATATCTTTTAACTTTGCATAGATGGTTTGTAAGTCTTGTTTGTACTGTTTCATCTTCTTTACATCGTCGCTTAAGAAAATCGTATAAGCTTTCATTGAAAAGCCCAAGACCAGGATGAAAGGGAGCGATAGAAGTGAAATGGAATGTAGGGTCAGAACCACTAGCCACTTAAGCAAGCCAGAAACACTGTTCCTGTTATACAACGGTAAAGTGAGGGCGTTGGTCCAGACTGAATAGTTTTTTCGAAGAGCTTCAAGAGCTTTTTTGTGGCCGACCCAAGACGGTGTAAACATCG
>NZ_LWGA01000256.1:0-887 GCF_001635235.1 Oleiphilus sp. HI0117
TTGCAGCGACAGTGGGAATAAACTCAATACATGAGCCGCCACTAAGCGTTTGAATACTATTCGGTAAAGCTAATCGTAGTTCTCTACTTAGCTTCTCTGATACCACCCAAGCAATGGCAGATATTTTACCGCGCTCAGAGGCATCGATCATGCCCTCCGTAGTTCGACCGATAAATCCGGCAATTCCTACACCTAGAATACCTATCACGACAATCGTGACAATCATCTCGATTAAGGTAAATCCTTTAGAGTCATTTAAGGGGCGCGACATTAGAAGTTCCCCTTATAAGCGGCAAAGGTCATCGTACTTTGGCCCGGTGGCGTTATCGAAATAGTTATTTTCTTGGCGTGATTCGTTGCACTCGCTGACACTAAGTTAGCGGTATCGCACGCCACACTAATAGAAACACTATAACTGTCATAAGAACTATCTAAACCTGCAGTTAAGCTGACCGGTGGAGCATCTGTCAAACCATCATAGTCATCCACATCGTTATAGACAGAGCGAGTTTCCAGGACGCCCCCGGGTGAATCCGGCCCCAGATCTGCTGCTGTACAACCTGGGCTCGCGACCATCGGCACACCACCCACGGGCGTAGCGTGGTCATAATTCTTTGATAATATTTCGTCAAAATATAACTGTGTCAGCTTTAAGGTCTTATTCCTCCAAAGGGGGTCAGCACTATGTTTCATGGTAAAACTGAAAGAGTTCAGCACTGCAACCATAGCAATCGATAGAATCACAATAGAAATGACGAGTTCAACCAAGGTGACGCCTTGCTGTCGGCTTAAACTTCTTGAACGAGTAACATTAGCTCTCACGGGCATGCCCCCGACGATTCGTAAACAAAACCCGAGGAGGAGAAGCAAATACGATGGGTTTTCGT
>NZ_LWGA01000257.1:0-570 GCF_001635235.1 Oleiphilus sp. HI0117
TTTCGGGCATCACGGTATCCTGAGCTTGTTCTAAGCCAAGGATGCAATTCTCTAGAATTTTTTCTTCACTTAGCCAGGGGCTTTGCCAAAAGCTCTTTTCTACCTTCCAGGCATTGAGGAAATAGATTTTCTTCACGCCCATTGTTGTGGCGGTTTGAATGATTCGCTTTAACATTTTTGGTCGGGGTAGACCAATAATGAGTGTTAAGGGGAGTGGTGCGGGCGCTTCTTTTTGCCACTCGATATCGAGTTTGGCAGACTCCGTAGTGAGAGCTGTAATAGTGGCTAGGCCAATTTGCTGATTGAGCAGGCCAACGCGTATGTTATCTCCAACTTTTGACTTTAGAGTCTCATGCATATGTTCGAGTTGACGACCGGAAATCTCAGCCAGTGTTTCGCTGTGCATATTTTCGGGGAATAACAGTAGCAGGTTCATCTAATTGTTATTCGCTTACAGGTTCTTCGTTGCGCTTCTTTTCGACGAGTTTTGAAAACAGCACTCCGACTTCAAAGAGAGCCCACATTGGAACTGCTAAAAGAGTTTGCGAAATAACATCTGGAGGCGTCAAT
>NZ_LWGA01000258.1:0-625 GCF_001635235.1 Oleiphilus sp. HI0117
TTCTGGGCAATAGATGTAACTTCCGGCACTACCAAGGGGAAAACCAAGGCGGGAAAAAACAACTCTGTTTGTCGGGTTGTTAAAGCTTATTGTTCCAGAAGGGATAAAAGGGGTTTTGAGCTGGAGTAATAGTTCACTCTCATCACGTTTCTGGTCCTTGTCTTCGTCAATGAATATCATTGCGCCAGCTTGCCAACCTTGTTCGCACTGTAGGCCTGAAGAGGATGGGCATAAGGTAATGCGTGTTTGTCTGGCGAGCGCTTCTCTTTTTGCATGTCGAATGAATTGGCTCAAGTGGTTGATATTGCTGTCCGAACGGGCATTTTGGAAAATGTCATTGAAGGAAGGAATAACGACAAAGGTCAAGATAGAAACAATGGCCAAACAGGTGAGTAGCTCGACAAGTGTAATTCCACTTTGCCTGGATTTTTGTTCTTGATGGTACTTATTGCATCGGTGCATAACAGAAGGGGGCATTTTCATCACTCCTTGATAAAGATCATCCCTTGGAAAGAGTATTCTCTTGGCGATTGATATAAAATGCAAGTCGAAAACATCTTGCTAAAGGAAATGAGAAACTTGAAAGTAATCATCGTTGGCGCCGGTGCAATCGGTATGATGCAAG
>NZ_LWGA01000259.1:0-12287 GCF_001635235.1 Oleiphilus sp. HI0117
GGCTGGAAAATTAAGTCGTGAATTTGCTCTGGTTCAAGATGATCGTTAGGCGAAACAAGACCGTTTTCGATTGCTTTCGATAAAATTCGATCTTCATTGAGGCCGGCACCGTCATCAATAATCTGAATAACAATGTTACCGCCCTGGTGAAATGCGTTAAGGGTAATCTTACCGGTTTCATCTTTGCCAGCGGCAAGACGCGCTTCTGGCGACTCTAAACCGTGGTCAAGTGAGTTTCGAACAAGGTGAACAAGAGGGTCGCCTATTCTTTCCATCACTGTTTTATCCAGTTCAGTTTGCTCACCAAGCAGAACAAGCTCAACTTTCTTTTCAAGACTCTTACTAATATCGTGAACGAGGCGAGGGAAACGTGAAAATGCAAAACTAATAGGAAGCATCCTAATACGCATGACACTCTCTTGAAGCTCTCTGGTATGAAGACTTAGCTGCTCTAAACCTTCCATCAACTTCGGCATCATATCGACCGTAAAGTCTTTGCCCAGTTCATTTAGCATTGACTGGGTAATTACAAGCTCGCCGACCATATTGATCAGGCTATCGATTTTGTCTGTGCCTACACGGATTGAAACGCTTTCAGGCTTACTTTCCTTTTTAACAGGCGCTGGCGCTTTACTCGCTTTCTCAACACTGGCACTAGATTCAACACTCGACTTAGACGCGGGCACATCTTCTGTCTTAACTGCTGAAACACCAACCGCAGCTTCAGCAACAACCGCTGGCTCTGCTGCTTCAGCATTTACCTCAGACTCTTCAGAAGCTTGCGAATCAATTTTCTCAATTCGAATATCCGAGTCATCAACGACCCACTCAAAGACTTCGTCTATTTGAGCTCTTTCGGCATCACCCTTAAGTACAATATTCCAAGCTAGATAGCATGCTTCGGGGTCTAGCGAGCCAAGTTCTGGCAGCTCATCAACAACACTGGAAACCTCGACTTCACCCAACTCAGACAGTTCACGAAACATACGTACTGGGTCATTACCAGTGCGCAAGACATCTGCGTCGGGTTTAAAATAGATAGTCCAACCATCAGAACCTTCGTCGGTTTCCTCGCTAGGACTTTCACAGCTTTCTGCTGTTTCACTGCCACCTTCCAGCAGAGCGTTGAACTGTACTCGCAACTCATCTGCCAACTTGGTTTCGCAGCTTTGACCGGCCTCAAGCTCATTGATCATAGTTCGGATACAGTCGACAGACTTCAGAAACAGATCGACATGATCCGCTTCCATAACAAACTGGTCTGAACGAATAAGATCAAGCAGCGTTTCTACAACATGTGTAAATTCAGCAATCTCATTAAAACCAAAGGTACCACTACCACCCTTAATCGAGTGTGCAGCCCTGAATATTTCGTTTATCGCTTCAGAATCGAGATTCGAGATATCGATATTAAGAAGCGCAGACTCCATAACATCAAGCCCTTCATAACTCTCTTCGAAAAACACCTGATGAAACTGACTTAAATCAACACTCATTGTATTGGCCTGTCTACGCGTAGTTACATTAACGTTTTTTTGTTCTTGGTAGCGCTGTACATTACAGAGGTAAAGCTTAGCCCATTACTTTCTTGATAGTCGCTAATAGCTGCTCTGGGTTAAACGGTTTTACCAACCAACCCGTAGCGCCAGCATTTTTACCCTGCATTTTCTTATCGCCAGCTGACTCGGTGGTCAACATTAAGATTGGAGTAAACTTATAATCCGGTAAGGTTCTGAGGTTCTTAACTAACTCAATACCATCCATTACAGGCATATTCACATCGGATAAAACCAGATCAACAGCAGTAGTTTTTGCTTTATCTAGTGCTTGCTGTCCATCTGCAGCTTCTATCACATCAAAGCCAGCACCTTTAAGAGTGAATGAAACCATTTGTCTCATTGAGGCAGAATCATCTACCGCCAATATTGTTGCCATCTACGTTCTCCCGTATGCGACGATTAAGCAATTTCCCTAAGAAATCAAAATTCAAAAACATTTAGTTAAGATTTAGCATTTGTTCCAAGCCCGCTAACTTAGCAGCCGCTTGCAACTCTTCGGACACGCTTCCCCAAGAAACTTCAGCCTCAGCAGTACGCATTGAAGTAAAAAAGGAAGCAAATAATTGCAAGGCTGCAGTATCCACTCTCGATACTTCTCCCGCACTGATAACGGTTGGAGATGCTAATTTAAGAATCTCTTCCATCTCATGATGTAGCGACTCAACCTTAGCGATATTCACAACACCTTCTAACTCAATTGCTGCTTCACTCATAATCAGCCTAAATCTCACCAAATAGTTATTTCTTCAACTAACTTTAGTAGCTATTTTCAGGAATACCACAAATCATAAACTGATTTTTTATCCCTAGATCGGCAATGAGAGGCTAAAGAAAGGATTGATCATCAATGAAGCTTATTATTAAGCCAAGCCTTTGATGCAGCGATCTATTTTCGGCGAAACATCCTGGCTTGAAGAGCGTCTTCCAACTGCTTTTGCTCACGCTTGTCGGCAAGTGCGTTTTCCTCATCCTTGTAGCGCTGAATAAGGTCTGCCAAGCCTTTGGTTTTTTGGTGCAAAGCTGACCACTTTTCTTTGGTAATATTGAACGCTTTTTGTCCCTGATCAACAACAAGCTGTTGTTGCTGGATTGCGACATCAATTTGATTAACAAAGTGCAAGCTTGACTGCAATTGAGTAACGCTCTGGACGCTACCAAGGCCTCGCTTCATATCAGCAAGGTATTGATTATGATATTGTTTGAGATTATCCATTTGCGCAGTCTGATCGTCCAAATAGCGCTTTGCAGCTGTCATCTGCTCCAAAGCCGCTTGCTCGTTTCGCACTGCCTGATCAAGAACTACCTTCAAACGCTGCGACTTCTTCATAGACAACCTTATAGACTGTAGCGCAAGCTAGATTATTGCGCTTGAGCTGCAGCAGCAATCGTTTGTGACATTTCCGCTATCGCTCTGGGCGCTTCAGACTCCTCAGTTAATCCCTGCCGCAGGAACTGCTTCATCTTTTCAATTCTTTCGATAGCAAAATCAGTTTGTGGGTCAGAACCTTTAACATAAGCTCCGACGCTAATTAAGTCTCTGGCTTGCTGATACCTTGCATAGATTTGTTTGAAGCGCTGTGCATTCTGTAAATGCTCAGCACTGATGATATGAGGCATAACTCGACTGATCGAAGCCTCGACATCGATCGCTGGATAATGGCCCTCTTCGGCCAAGCTACGAGAGAGCACGATATGACCATCCAAAATAGCCCTGGCGGCGTCTGCAATAGGATCTTGCTGATCGTCACCCTCAGTGAGAACCGTGTAAAAAGCAGTAATGGAACCGCCTCCTTTCTTACCATTCCCCGCACGTTCGACGAGTTGAGGCAGTTTGGCAAACACCGAGGGTGGATAGCCCTTTGTCGCGGGAGGCTCCCCCACAGACAATGCAATTTCACGCTGCGCTTGCGCATATCGAGTCAGTGAGTCCATTAACAAAAGCACGTTTTTACCCTGATCACGAAAATATTCCGCTATCCGAGTCGTTAGCATCGCAGCTCGCAGACGCATCAAAGGCGAGTCATCAGCAGGCGAAGCAATTACCACTGCACGCTTTAGCCCTTCTTCACCCAGGATATCCTCAATAAACTCTTTTACCTCACGTCCACGCTCTCCGATTAAGCCTACGACAACAATATCGGCCGTAGTAAATCGGGTCATCATACCCAAGAGCATACTTTTACCAACACCGCTACCTGCAAACAAGCCTATTCGCTGACCAACGCCGACAGCCAAGAGACTGTTTATGGCTTTAATCCCGACATCCAAGGACTCACGAATTGGCGCTCTGGCAAGCGGGTTAATCACCGCACCATTAAAAGGTATACGGGTTTCAGCTTCTAATGGACCGTGGTCATCCAATACGTTTCCGGCACCGTCAAGCACACGCCCAAGCAAGCCCCACCCTACAGCGACTTCACCAATGGAGTCAGCTGGCGTAACCAGGGCACCCGGCTTCAAACCATCCGCAGCAACAAGTGGCATCAAAAATGTACGATCATCCTCAAAGCCGACCACTTCAGCCTCGATCAAGTCACCCGAAACAGAATGAATAAGGCAACGATCACCAACAACACTTTGGCAACCAACAGCCTCTAAGGTAAGACCGACCATGCGCGTCAAGCGCCCGCTAAATTGTGGTGCCACCTGCGTCGGAACAGAATCAGCCAGTACACCAAGATTCGCAGCTATATTACTAGCAGTGTTGATTTCAAGCAGATCACTCATCTTCAGGGCCAGGTGTTAGTTGTTCATCTAATTCCCCAGAAGTACTGGTGTCCTCGGTATCCTCGGTGCCCGGCAACTCGGAATCTTGTATTTCATGATCAAGCTTGCGCAGTTCATCATCGCCTGTTTCAGGTTCCTCTTTCAAGGTGTCAGCCGAATAGTCACTCAGACTATCAATCGTCACTGGCACTTCTTGAGTACCTGAAGCTGTATTATTGACAGCGGTATCCAGCATACTCTGAACAGCTTTTTGAAATCGTTTTTCAACGGTATAGTCAATCACCTGAGCTGAAGTCTTCAGTAAGAAGCCACCCGCTATAACACTTGGATCTTTCACTAGCTCAATACCAGAACCTAAAGCCTCTAGTGCTTTTGAAACAGTTTCATAATCCTGCTCATTGACCTTTAACATTGCCCCTGAGTCCAGCGCTGGCAAACCTTCCATGACTCGAGACAAAGCCAGTGTAAGGCTTGCACTATCAATATTGAGCTCTCGGTGAATCACTGCTCTGGAAAGCGCAACCGCAACATTTAACATCGCCTCTTCAACGACTTGCTGTTGCTGCTGAATGGGGTTAACCAACTGGTTCATTAGGGCATCTAGCTGTGACAATTTTTCGGCAATTTCACCCTGGCCTTGGGCAACCCCTTGTTCGTAACCTTCACTTTTACCGGCCTCCAAACCTTCTGCATGACCCGCAGCACGACCGTCCTCTGAACCTTTAGCGAAACCATCTCGATGGCCTTCTTCAAAGCCGGAGTCATATGCCTGCTTAGTTATTGATTCAATTTGCTGTGCAGTCGGTGGTTTGACTTTCTCCTTTCTGGCGTTTTCTGCCTGACTAGCCGCACGACCGGGATCGCCAATATTCGGCAGCTCCCAGCGTTCGTAGGCGCTCAGTTCACCTAAAGGGACACGCTTGTTTTTGTCACTCATGCTATATCATCGCTTCGCCAGATCCGCCCAGCGCAATTTCACCGGATTCAGACAAGCGTCGAGCAATGGTGAGTATCTCTTTCTGCGCACCTTCTACCTCACTCACCTTAACAGGACCTTTCGCCTCAAGGTCATCACGGAGTAATTCGGCAGCACGCTTAGACATATTCTTAAAGATTTTTTCTTGTAATTCAGTATCAGCACCCTTGAGTGCAACAATAAGAATATCTGAGGAGACTTCCCTGAGGAGCGTTTGTATCCCTCTATCATCAACATCCTTGAGATTATCGAAGACAAACATCAGCTCTTCTATCTCAGTACCGAGTTCAGCATCAACTTCTTTGATACTATCCATCAAGTCGGCTTCAATAGTTGTATCAATAAAGTTCATAATATCTGCCGCACACTTGACACCACCGATCTTACTGGTCTTAGTCGCAGCGTTACCCGAGAACTGTTTTTCGAGAATATCATTCAGCTCTTGCAAAGCCTGTGGCTGAATGCTTTCGAGAGAAGCGACACGCATAATAACGTCAAGACGTACCTTTTCGTCTAATACGCCTAGCACTTCAGCAGCCTGATCTGATTCAAGATATGACAATACAATGGCCTGAATCTGTGGATGCTCATAACGTATAAGCTCCGCTACAGCACGACCATCCATCCATTTAAGCGTATCTAAACCAGTTGTATTACCACCAACAAGAATTCGGTCAATTAAGCTATCCGCCTTGTCCTGACCTAAAGCCTCTGTCAGCATATTCTTGATATACTCATCAGAACCGATTCCCATACCCGTTTGGGATCCGACAGCCTCCAGAAACTCGATCATTACCCCTTCGACCTGTTCCTGACTAATATCTTTCAATGCCGCCATAGAGGTACCCACCCGCTGTACTTCTTTTGGCCCCATATGCTTCAAAACCTGGGCAGCGTCCGCTTCACCCAGGCTCATTAGTAAAATCGCAGCAGCATCTACCCGCGAAACTTTTGGCAGCTTTTTATCGCCGTCACCATCAGTCATCTACATTTACCCATTGACGAATTACCTGAGCAACCCTAGCAGGGTCCTCAGCAATCAAACCTTTCAAGGCATTAAGTTGTCGATCAAAACCTTCCGAAGCCCCCGGTAACAGAAACTCATCAGAGGCACTCAAAGTAACTCGTTCTCCTGCCTCACCTTCACTCATGGCATCCATCTGTGCCAAACCGTCCTCATCTCCCGCTAAAGCAAGCTCTTTCGCTTGAGCGCCAGCTTCAGAAAGATTCTTAAACACTGGTCGAATGACGGTAAAGATAATAATCAAGGCGAACAACATTGCTATGCCTTTGGGCACCAGCTCTTTGAACCACGCCTGTTCCCATATTTCCGGCTCTTGTACGGCTTCCACAAACTTAGGTGCAAAAGGCGTATTAATCACATTTACGCTATCACCTCGTGCGGCTGAGTACCCTACCGCATTCCTTACCAATAGCGTCAAACGCTCAAGCTCTTCAGCCGTCCATGTAGTATAGCTTACCTCACCTGTTTCCGGGTTGATATTCTGTATATCATCAATTGCTACAGCAACCGTTAAGCGCTTTAGCCTACCTTGCTGGTGACGTGTGTAGCTGATTGTGCGGTCCACCTCAAAATTGCGAGTGGTTTGCTTACGCACATTTGTCGGTAAACCTCCTTCACCAGCGCCAGCACCGTTGGCTACTTCAGGGGCAGCACCCGCTGCGGGAGGCTGATTAGCAAGCGCGCCTGGTACACCGCCATCTGTCATCATCTGGCGCTGCTCATCCAAGGTTTGTTCACTTCGGACTGCTTGCATGTCAGGGTTGTAAAACTCTTCCGTTTCTTCAACCTGGGTAAAATCCACATCAGCCGAGACTTCTGACCTGAAACGATCCGCCCCGAGGATAGGACTCAATATACCTGTAATTCGCTCATTTAGAACTTTTTCCATTTTACGCGAATACTCAAACTCCCTTGAAACCAGCTTGTCTTCTTCTGACTCGTTGTTCCGAGACAATAGATTACCCTTTTGATCAACAACAGTAACTTTGCTCATATCCATTTCCGGCACACTTCCGGCGACGAGATTAACAATCGAGTCAACCTGCTCACGTGTCACTGGCCGCATAGAAGAGGTCTCGATCAAAACTGATGCACTAGGTTCTCTTGAGTCACGAACAAACACCGACCTCTTCGGAATAGCCAAATGAACTCTGGCGCTACGGATATTTCTGAAACTGGATATTGATCGCGCCAGCTCACCTTCCAGGCCTCGCTTAAATCGTGTCGACTCCATAAACTGGCTAGTACCCAAGGCCTGATCCTGGTCAAGGATCTCATAGCCGACACTGTTATCGCTTGTAATGCCATTCGCTGCCAGCTTCATTCTTGCTTCATGAACCCTGCCCGCTTCAACAAGCAATATGCCGGTACGGTGATCCATCTTGAAGTCAACACCATTCAAGTTAAGAATGCTTGAAACTTCTTCCAGGTCCTGAGCTTCTACCGAGCTCATCAACGGCTGATAGTCCGGCTCCTGAAGCCATAAAACAAGCGCCAAACCGAGGGCAACACTCGCGGCCAAACCTACCATCAAACCTACTTGCCGAAAGATTCCAAGCCGGTTTATACCGGTCATCAAGTCACTTTCAGTGCCGACAACGTCAGGCTCACCCGAGATACCACCCACCTGAGCGGGCAATGCTGAGTCTGTACCTGTATCTGTGGGTGCGAGTGCCATAAGTTAACCTTTTACTAAAATCCAAATAAGCAGTGTTTGTTCAAATACCAATCATTACAAACGAGAAGCAAACACTTAAACCGGCATTTTCATAATATCCTGATACGCCTGTACAACCTTATTCCTTACTTGCGTCAACGCCTGAAAAGATACCGATGCTTTCTGAGATTGCACCATTACCTGCGAAAGCGTAACGCTTGGGTCACCCTGCTCAAAAGCCTTAGCCATTTGACCCGCTTTTAATTGTGTATCATTGACCGAGCCAACCGCACTAGACAGCATGTCACTGAATTTAGGTGTTTGGCTCGCTTCCTGGGTGGCATTAATTTTTGTAGGAGATATTTCTTCAGTCTGAACCTGAGTTTTCTGAACCTGCGCACGCAGATTTTTCATCTCAGCCAGCACCTGATTGATATCTGCTCTAGCCCCTACGGAGTTAATCCCAGACATACATCCCCCTTGTCAAAATTTCGTTACTAAAAATACGCTTAAGTTAGTAACTGCATAAAGCGGGCCAATTCACAGACAAGCTGAAATTATAGATAGATTGGAAGGTTTAACATGATAGCATTGCTAATTCTTAGCAATAACAAAAAAAGGGAGCATACGCTCCCATACAGATCATCAGCAGATTGACGAAATCCTGTTGTAACAGGCAACTAGCAGAGCCACCCGTACACTCAATTCGATACCTAGGCAGCCATTTCAGCTGCAATATCGATACCCTGCTCTCTCATTTGAGCAAGCTTATACCTCAAGGTTCTTGGGCTAATACCTAGCTTCTCGGCAGCATTCTTCTTTCTGCCATTTTCTTGACGCAAGGTATCGATAATTATTTGATATTCTCGAAGCTTTAGATCTTTACCTAAACCTGTTCGAGAGTTTGGCTCAACCTCGACCTGCACCGACCTAACTTGCTCAGTCGGAACCTCTTGCTTGGATTCAAGTATCCAGTTAGCCGACTCGGATAAATCCAAGCATAGGTCGCTAACCTTAACCACACCATTGCAGGCCATAATCAGCGAACGCTGAATCGCATTATCAAGCTCTCGGACATTTCCCGGCCAATGGTATTGAGACAAGTAAGTCTCTACACCCTCACCAAACTCCATTTTTTCACGCTTCATTTTGCTAGAATGCTCAGCAAGCAAGCGTTTAGCCAGCGGCCAAATATCCATAGGACGCTCTCGCAAAGGCTTCCAGGCCATGGGAAACACGCTCAGACGATAATACAAATCTTCTCTAAACTTTCCTTCGTTTACGTACTCTTTTAAATCACGGTTTGTCGTCGCCAATACCCGTACATCCAAAGGAATCGCTTTTCTTCCGCCAACTCGCTCCACTTCACGTTCTTGCAGAACCCTAAGTAGTTTTGCCTGCAAGCCTAGATCCATTTCAGATATTTCATCTAGCAATAAGGTTCCGCCATTGGCAAGCTCAAACTTACCGGGCGAACTTGCATACGCGCCGGTAAAAGCCCCTTTCTCATGGCCAAACAGTGTTGCTTCTAGCATATTCTCTGGGATTGCTGCGCAATTCAAAGCAACAAAAGGTTTGTTCTTTCGCGATGATGACTCG
Source organism: Oleiphilus sp. HI0117 (assembly GCF_001635235.1). NCBI lineage: Bacteria > Pseudomonadati > Pseudomonadota > Gammaproteobacteria > Oceanospirillales > Oleiphilaceae > Oleiphilus > Oleiphilus sp. HI0117. The sequence goes on from NZ_LWGA01000259.1 coordinate 9,543, forward strand.
TGAATATATCTCGCCAATACTTCTTTACCCGTACCACTTTCACCTGAAATCATTACTGTCGAATCAGATTCAGCAACTTTGCGAGCGACTTCAAAAAATTGCTTAGAGAATGGATCTTCAGCAACAGGCCCTTTCTCATCACTAGACTTTTCTTCAGATGTATCACCAAGCCCCAAAATTTTAATAATTGATTGAATTAAGGTTTTTGGTTCGAAAGGTTTTACTAAATAGTCTGCGGCACCACTTTGCATAGCTTCAACAGCCAGCTTAATTTGACCATAGGCAGTGATAAGCATCATCGGCAAACCAGGATATTTTAACTTAACCTGCTGCAAGAGCTCGTGGCCATCCATTCCCGGCATATTTACATCACTTATCACTACATCAAAATGCGCGTTTTCAAGCTCCTTCAATGCATTCTCAGCACAGTCCGCTTCTACGAAGCCCATCCCTGCAAGCTGTAATGTTGTACACAGTGCTTCTCTTAATTCCTTATCATCTTCCACAATTAATACTTTGGTCGCTGACATGACTTATTTACCTCTTAACACTGAGCAAAATTATTATTAGTAGGAGTAACATTAATTGACGGCAGGTCAATCATTGCAGTCACCCCTTTCTTGGATGAACGCATTCTGAAATTACCTTTATGCGCCTTAACAACAGACTGAACTACCGCCAGCCCAAGGCCAGTCCCTTTTTGCTTGGTTGTATAAAACGGTTCAAAAATCTTACTCCTGTGCTGGCCAGGAATACCAGGACCGCTATCTCTAATCACAAGACACACAGCCCCATCCTCCTTAACCCCAACACTAATCTTTATTGTTAATGGCGTTTCCTTGCTAACTGCAGAACATTCCCAAGCTTCAATACTGTTATTTACCAAATTAAGACAAGCCCCTACCAAGGCATCTTTATTGCATAAGACTTCAGCATTAGACGCTTCTATATCCCACTCGCTCTCAACACTTGCGGCATCCATCACTGGAACGGCTGCAAGCTTAAGCGCGAGTATGAAATCATTTAGCGGCATACGTTCAACTAAGCGCTCATCTCCTTTCGCGAAGATAAGCATATCCCTAATCTGATGTTCCAAATGCGTTAAACGAGACATTACTTTTTCCGACAAGTCCACGCGCATCGATTCATCTAATTCAGGCTGACAAAGGTGGCCCGCATACAACATTGCTGTAGATAAGGGCGTACGAATCTGATGAGCAAGGCTAGCAACCATCTTACCCAAAGAGCTCAAACGTTCGGCCCTGCTTACTTGCTCCTGCAACAATCTTGTTTCAGTCAGATCACTAAGGAGTACCAGCTGACCCGGCCCGGATGACATAGAACGAGTTTCAATTTTCACTCTTCGGCCATCTTTTAAAGAAACCTCGTGTCCATCATCGTGCTTTGGCGAAAAACTTCTCGCAATAACATCGACCCAGGCCAAACCTTTCAGCGGTTCGCCAAGTAGATCCATTGCCGCAGGATTACATTCTGTGACTAAACCTTTTTCATCTAGAACAACAACACCTGCCGGAAGCACCTCCAACAAGGTAGACAAGCGATTAGCTAGGTCTTCTTTTTCCTTGCGCTGTGCTTGCTTTTGACTTTCTTCAAGTGAAAGATCACTCTTGAGTTGACTAACCTTGTTCTCAAGGTTTCGGTATGATGAGGTTAATTGCGAAGACAAGTGGTCAAACAAGGACAAAGCTTCTTCGACTTTCTGCTCACCGTTATCTTGAGTAGAGTCAATTTGTCCCTGAAATTTGAATGCAGCATTACCCTCTATTGAAGTGCTGCCAGAACTATCATGCGCAACGCGCGAAACACGTGCATTGATTGCCTCCGAGCTAATAAAAGCAGGTTCATCTATCCAGGTTGCTAGTTTTTGTTGTCCCATGGCTTACCTACATCATTCAGTCAAAACAGTGTGGAATACTATTCGCTTATTTGTCAGCCAAACGCTCTGCGCAGCTCAAATAAGCTTTAACAACCTGATATAAGCACTATGTAGGCCAAAGTATTTTTTTACTTTATTATCAGCAACTTAATTGTAGCAATATGATAACAACCCGAAAGATAAGACAATTTTATGACGCCATAAAACGAAAAAAGCACGCAAAACTGCGTGCTGACATATTTTTGACTGAGCAAGAATAGTTAAGAAATATAATACCTAGGCATTCAAGCCGTATTTGCGCACCTTTTCAACCAAAGTTGTACGACGTATACGAAGTTTTTCGGCAGCGCGAGCAACCACACCAGAAGCCTCATCCAAAGCTTGTTGAATAAGCGACTTTTCCAAATTTGCCAGGTAATCCTTTAGATCGATACCATTTACAGGCAACAAGGCTGGTGAATCCATACTCGCCATTCCAGGGGCATTTTGTAGCTGCAGATCATCGGTCTGAACAACGTCATCAGTTTCTTCTATATGGCGATATTTTTGCGGTAACTCCTGAACACCAACAACATCATAAGGGTGCATAATACCCAGGCGCTCGACAAGGTTAGCCAACTCACGAATATTTCCAGGCCACTCATGACGACATAGACTCAGTATTGCAGCAGAATTAAATCTGATTGAGCCACGCTTCTCAGTCTCCATCCTTGAAATCAGCTCATTGAGCAGAAGAGGGATATCTTCAACACGATCTTTTAGTGCAGGCATCTCAATAGGAAATACATTCAAACGGTAATAAAGGTCCTCACGGAAATCACCACTGGTAATCATATCCTCAAGGTTTT
>NZ_LWGA01000260.1:0-655 GCF_001635235.1 Oleiphilus sp. HI0117
GTCGCTATACCGCAAAGCCTTCGGATGACCAGTTTGAAGTGAAGAACTACTAAAATAAGCTAAGACGTTAAAAGGCTGAATGAGGAGGCGTGCTTTCCTTATTCAGCTTTTAAAATTGCCCATGCTTGCCCTGACCTTTGGTAAACCCCTGTGCGCCGTCTAAGGCTCCTGATGCGGCAGCGACTTCCATGCCTCGGTAGAATTCATTCTTCATGGCTTCATCAAATGACTTGTCCCGGTGCTTAGCTGTCTCGAAGTACACTAACTGGCGAATGACTAGCCACCTTCCTTGTACTCAATCCTACTAAACACATGATCAGTAAGGCTGAACTAATGGGTAGCCATGCCCAAAGATGCCATTGCACTTGATAGTCTAGGTCGAGTAAATAGCGATATAAGCTATAGCAGATTGCTTCAGTACCCAGCAGGGCCAGAATACCTGCCATGAGGCCTAACAAAGCGAATTCACTCCACTGATTAAGGCGAAGCTGCTTTCGGTTAGCGCCGAGTGTCCGTAAAATTGCACCTTGTAATATTCGCTCATCGATACTTGAATAAATGGTCGCCAGTAAGACCAACACACCGCCGATCAATACTAGGATAAGTAAGTACTCAACAGCGAGGCTGACTTGCTTGAGCAAACTTTGAATTTGCG
>NZ_LWGA01000261.1:0-316 GCF_001635235.1 Oleiphilus sp. HI0117
ATTAACTCAATCATCAATCATGGCTTTTTGCTTTGTATTAGAAATGCAGTCTAAGCCAAGTATTAAAGCTAGAAGGAAAGATGTGTTGAGATAAGAGTCCCTTTCAGGTGCTGAATTTGGCTGTTTTATCCTAATCATAACTAACCTGTCGAGCGACAGCTTTGCGGACTTTGCTGTTGTTTGACTATGTCGTGATTTGAAACTCAAACTGTAAGGTCGGGTTTGAGCCGATACAGATAAGCATTATTCCTCTGTACAGCAAAGCGCTCCGTGCTTAAGGGGCTTAATCTTTCAAGACCAAAACCCCAAAAACGAA
>NZ_LWGA01000262.1:0-735 GCF_001635235.1 Oleiphilus sp. HI0117
GTTCCGATGGACGAGATCGCCAGCCATTTGGGCCATAGCGACATGAAAGTCACACGGGACATTTACGCCCGCTTCTCGCCAGAGGCTCTGAGCAAGAGCGCAGCGGCGCTGGAACTGGACGACGAACTGCACGAAGTCGGTGGGTTCGGCGAACCTCAAAAATTGGCCCGCTGAACCGAAAACAGGTTCACCGAACCTGTGGCCACTATCCGAATGACCGCTAAGTCATTGAGATAATGGTGGGCGCGACAGGGATCGAACCTGTGACCCTCGCCTTGTAAGGGCGATGCTCTCCCAGCTGAGCTAACCACCCATTTGGGTAGACCTAATTCTAACATTGTCACGCAGCACCTAAGATGCTCCTTTGTTAGAAACCACCTCTTTCAAGGTAGCAATCGAGTTGAAGTGTAAATGGCGGACCGGACGGGATTCGAACCCGCGACCCCCGGCGTGACAGGCCGGTATTCTAACCAGCTGAACTACCGGTCCGCAACAAACTTTACATTTCAATTTCAAATCTAAAAAAGATTTGGTGGGTGGTACAGGGATCGAACCTGTGACCCTCGCCTTGTAAGGGCGATGCTCTCCCAGCTGAGCTAACCACCCAACTCAATTGAGATGCGTATCTTAATGATTTCTTAGAAGCTGTCAATTAGAAATCAGCTTTTTTTTGCATAAATATGCAATTAATTTTCACAAGTCTCATATCTAGAAAAAACGTGAGGAAAAATCAAA
>NZ_LWGA01000263.1:0-776 GCF_001635235.1 Oleiphilus sp. HI0117
GTGAATTGGCATAATCGGAAACAGTTGATCAATCGCCCATATGTCTGGCAGCGATTGAAATAGGCTAAAGTTTCCATAGTAGATATCTGCCAACGATAGCTTAAGGTCTTCCAGGTCTGGTGGCGTTTTATCCATTGTATCTAACAGGTCTGCGATACAATGAAGAACATCGAGAAATAAGTTTTCTGCGATTGATCGCTCTCTTAATGAGAGCTGCCCACGCTTGAATAAAGCACGCACTTCATCACGATAAAAATGCGCATCGTTATAACACTCCTGTACTCGCCGTGGCGATAGGTAGTCTTTTATCTCACGAATCTTTGTGAGTAGTTGATGCTCCTCAGGCGATGGTTCGGGCAGACTGATTGGTTCAAAAATATTGGTATCTAGAATATTGAACAGCAGAATTGAAGAGTAAGCGACAGTTGCTCGCCCAGATTCCGTGACAATCGTTGGGTGAGGAATATTATGGTCGTCCAAGGTTTGCTTGAGAGTATCGACAATATCTTCACAATATTCTTCAAGCGTGTAGTTACGACTTTTATCGTCATTGCTTTGTGCGCCGGTATAATCAACCGCTAAGCCACCACCCAAATCTATATGGGTTAATTCTGCACCCTCACTCATTAGGTCAGTAAAATAGCGGCAGGCTTCTACGACACCACTTCGAATATCATGAATGCTGGGGATTTGTGAACCTAAGTGGCAGTGCAATAATTCGAGGCAGTGCAGCATGTTCTCTTGCTTTAGCTTATCAACCACATCGATAAGTTGTG
>NZ_LWGA01000264.1:0-531 GCF_001635235.1 Oleiphilus sp. HI0117
TGGGAATTCCGTTTGGCGGAAGGCGAAGGCGAAGATCTTAAAGCAGGTGACGCACTTAATGCGACAGTCTTCGAAGTTGGTCAGATTATTGATGTAACTGGTCAGTCTAAAGGTAAAGGTTTCCAGGGCGGTATTAAGCGTTGGAACTTTGGCATGCAAGATGCGACGCATGGTAACTCGTTGTCACACAGATCAAACGGTTCAATTGGTCAGTGTCAGACGCCAGGTCGTGTTTTTAAAGGCAAGAAGATGTCAGGTCACATGGGTGCTGAACAAGTTACTGTTCAGAGCTTAGAAGTCGTTCGTGTAGACGCAGAACGTAACCTTTTATTGATTAAAGGTTCTGTTCCTGGTGCTACTGGCGCGGACATCATTGTCAAGCCAGCACAGAAGGCATAGGGGGCGTCATGGAATTAACAATTACTGGTTCTGGAAATTCAGTGGCTGTATCTGAAGCTACGTTTTCTCGTGAATTTAATGAGTCTTTGGTTCATCAGGTTGTCACTGCATATATGGCAGCTGCCCGCCAGG
>NZ_LWGA01000265.1:0-1070 GCF_001635235.1 Oleiphilus sp. HI0117
AAAAACTATGTGCCAGATGGGCTCCATTATGCTGTTGTTGCTAGGCCCTGAATCTGACTGGTTTTATTGGTCTGGGATTGGCCTTATATACTTCGCATCGATTCTTACGCTATGGTCAATGTACCAATATCTCACAGCATCGTGGGAGCACTTATTCTCTGAAGAGAGTTAGAAGCGGAGTAAGTATTACTGCTTTGGTATAAAAAATAATCGATCTGCTTCTCGGAAAATAGATAGCTGAAAAAAAGTGAATTATTCTCTTAAACATTGCTTGACTCTTAAATCGAATCCGTTAATATATGCGCCACTTCAGCAACACAGGCAACGAAAAGTTGTTTTTTACTAGAGTGTTGCAATGAAATATGAAGTGATCTGCGGGAATAGCTCAGCTGGTAGAGCACAACCTTGCCAAGGTTGGGGTCGCGAGTTCGAATCTCGTTTCCCGCTCCAAATTCTAAAAAACCTCGGATTTATCCGAGGTTTTTTGTTAGTGGACTATAAAGATTTATCGATATAGTTTACGGTGTAGTTTAAAGGCGCGATAGCAAAGCGCTTAGGGCTCTGCCCGATTAACAAGAGTGCACTGGATTGCTGCAATCCTACGGTAGAATTTGAAGCTCTTGTTTAGTACAAGTTTAAAGGCGCGATAGCAAAGCGCTTAGGGCTCTGCCCGATTAACAAGAGTGCACTGGATTGCTGCAATCCTATGGTAGAATTTGAAGCTCTTGTTTAGTACAAGTTTAAAGGCGCGATAGCAAAGCGGTTATGCACTGGATTGCAAATCCACGTAGGCCGGTTCGACTCCGGCTCGCGCCTCCATTTAGCATCCCTTTGGTGTTAAATGTAAAAGCCCCCAAAGCCCGGGTGGCGAAATTGGTAGACGCAACAGACTTAAAATCTGTCGTCCTTCGGGACGTGCCGGTTCGATTCCGGCCCCGGGCACCATACTCATTTCAGTCAGATTCATTCAATTACAGTCAAGTACTGTCAAAGTCCAATATTTACAGTGGCTTAGCGTAGGTTGTCGCCTTTCAGGTACGTTCATATCCGGTCAATTGCGTCAGATTCAG
>NZ_LWGA01000266.1:0-993 GCF_001635235.1 Oleiphilus sp. HI0117
ACCGTGTTGGTTGCTGATGATACGCGTGCGTCCTCTGATTTCATCGACATTAAAATGTGTATGGCCGAATACCCAATAGTCAGGGGCGTATGAATCAATGAGATCGATATGCTCGTTACAGAAATATGCTGTAATTTCATCTATTGAGTGCTGTTTATTTCTAAACTGGAGGCTCGGTGAGAAGTGAGTCACTACCATGGACGGGAGTTTTTCATCTTGTGTTGCTTGTAGCTGTTGTTTGAGCCATTCGCGTTGTTGGTGCCCAAGTTCAATACACTCTTGTGTACTAAATTTATGGTCACCCATTCCAATATAATGAAAGTCATTGATCCGATCAGCGATGACTGGTTCGACATTAGGAAACTCTTCGTTTTTTAGAGCGGATAGTGTTGTCCAACCTGTGCAGCCGATAAACCTAACGCCCTGGACTACTTTTGAATCGCATTGAAGAAAGTGTATTTGTTTCGACTTTGAGAACTCTTCTCGTAAAGCTTGTTCTGTCTCAATCATATTCTTGCAACCGTAGTATTCGTGGTTGCCGGGCACGAACACAATATCCATGTTTGGTCTGAATTCGGTGAGCAATGGTAGTATTTTCTGAATGTCACAGGCTTTATGGACATCACCAGCTAACACTAGAATATCGGGTGTAAACTCAAGCCAATACATAGGAGCACCTTGGAGCTCCATGTGCAAGTCGCTGTGAATTGCAATTTTTGTCATTTTTGCTCTCCAGGATGGTGGTCATCGTAGATATTATTTGGGGGGACATAGTTTTCGCTATGGGTCCAAGTGATTATTCCGTTATCAGTTGCGGAACATAGAATTCGATTTCTTTCTTCTAGTGTCTTTGTAAGCAGGCCTGACTCGCTAAGTTTGCGTAGATGATTGAATAAAGTATCTGGGTCAATCCGACCGTCAATAAATGCAAGTCGATTAGATGCTTTTTTGATGTCTTTTGACATGAGCATTAATTCCAAATCTATAGAGAAA
>NZ_LWGA01000267.1:0-746 GCF_001635235.1 Oleiphilus sp. HI0117
TGATCGGCAGGGCCATAATATCTTCCAGATCCTCAATAACACCCGGCACTTTAATGACATGACGACCATAACCACTATCTATGGCGCCAGCAGCAACCAACTGGTTATTACGATTAACAATGCTCAACACGGTCTCAAAGTTTATCTGGTATGTTTCCAGTACCAGCGGGTCAACAATAATTTCCAATACTTCATCGCGCTCGCCGCCAATATCGACTTCCAGCACCCCAGGAAGCGCCTCCAAGTCATCTCTTAGATCTCTCACAATAGCCAATAACTGCCGCTCAGGAATAGGGCCTGCCAAGCTCATGCTGAAAACTGGAAACAGAGCGACGTTTACTTCATTAACTTCAGGTTCATCACTACTCGCAGGTAGCTTTGATTTGGCACGGTCAACCTTTTCACGGACGTCATCCAAGGCCGTATCACTGTCAAAACCGGCATCAAATTCAAGCGTCACCGATGCATGCCCTTCGGAGGCAACGGAGCTCATCTCTTTGACACCCTCTATCGACTTAAGCTCTTTCTCCATTGGCCGAATAAGTAGGCGCTCGGCATCTTCAGGTGAAATACCCTCATGCGACATCGATACGTAAACAATAGGAATGGCAATATCCGGCTCAGACTCTTTTGGGATACTCTGATAAGCAAAAATCCCGGATATTAGTAAAAATACCAAGACCAACAGCACAGCACGGCGACGCTCTATCGCCCAGTCGATTGGCGTTTTTGGTGCCGTACCAAAG
>NZ_LWGA01000268.1:0-307 GCF_001635235.1 Oleiphilus sp. HI0117
TGTTTCGATTCCGGCCCGGCAAAACTAAGCATAACAGGAACAAAACAGAACAAAGCTATCAAGCTTTTTGAAACCTTACCCAAGCGCCAGCTCCTTGGTTATCTTTGATAAGGCATCCATTGGGTCATCAGCTTGAGTAATTGGCCTACCTATCACCAAATAGTCTGAGCCAGCCTGAACAGCTTCATACGGTGTCATAATCCGCTTCTGATCCCCCACTGAAGCAAATGCAGGCCTTATTCCCGGGGTCACCAACTTAAAGTCAGCCCCTAAGTTAGCCTTTAACTCAGCTACCTCGTGTGAAGAA
>NZ_LWGA01000269.1:0-588 GCF_001635235.1 Oleiphilus sp. HI0117
GTACCTCAAAGTGGTTATGAATATGGCGAGTGAGAATATGGAGCCTTTGCGGCTCCTGCCCTTCATTGTATGAACGATAGTACTTCATACTAACTTCACCGCGTTTAATTGCCGCAAAGCGTGTTAACCCTAGTTTAAAAACTAAAAAAGAGGTTAATAAAAACATCGCGATAGCGGGATAGATAATTCTAACTGTATCCATAAAAGTCTCGTCTATTGTTGTGGAGTACCTATCTATTGTGCGGTATTGACTACTGCACAAACGCAAGACCACATTCACATAAAGCGAGACCTTGGTCAATCACTTGTATAGACTTGAAACTCTGTAGATCACTCAGAGAAACAAAGCACCAGAGAGCCCTTAAGACTCTAACGACTCGATAAAAGCCTGCATAAACCTGGCCGCCTCTGCACCGCTGGCTGCGCGATGATCAAAGCTCAGCGATATAGGCATAACTCGACCAACCTTTATCTGTCCGTTTTCAACGACAGGCTCATCACGAATTTTCCCCACACCCATGATCGAAACCTGTGGCGGAACAATTATAGGTGTAGCGTAACGCCCGCTTAACGAGCCAAAGTTGCTTA
>NZ_LWGA01000270.1:0-3647 GCF_001635235.1 Oleiphilus sp. HI0117
GCAGTCACCTAAGGCGTAGACATCTTCTGCACTAGTTTGTAGCAAGGCGTTGGTGACAATCCCTTGCTGGCATTCAATCCCCGAGTCTTGAGCAATTTGTATATTGGCTTTCAGGCCGACGGCAGAAATAACCAAGGCACACTCAAGTTCTTGGCCATTACTTAAACGAGCAAGCAAACCATTTCCTTGTTCAGTGATTTCGCTTACATGAGCTTGCATTTCAAACTGACAACCTGCATCACTAAGGCCTTCGATAAGCGCTTGTCCGGCCTCTTCAGGAATCAAACTGTTTAAGGCTGATTTTGAAGGGTCAACGATAGTTACCTTATAACCGCTTGCCAATAAGTCATTCGCGTATTCACAGCCGATTAAGCCGGCACCCATGATCAGTACATGGTTCTGGCTTTCTGAGCAGTTTTCGCCTAACAAAGAACGAAAACGGCGGTAGTCCATTAGGTCATTGATTGAAACGACTTTCTCAAGCTCACTTCCGGGAAAACTGAGCTTATTGACCTGAGCACCACAAGCAAGCACTAGCTTGCTGTAGTCTAAGCGTTCTTCACCTATCAGGATTGCTTTGGCAGAAGTATCGATTCGGTCAACACTCGTATGATTTCTGATTGAAATATTGTGCTGTGCCGCGAACTTTCCCGGGTCGGCCATTGATAGCTCATCAGCCTGCTTGCCTTTGGCAAGTGCTGTCGAGAGCATAGGCTTGGAATAAGAGTGTGCGTCATCCTGAGTGATCACAATAATCTCGCTTTCCTGGTCCAGCTTGCGAACCTCCTTAACAAGATTATATCCGGCCAAGCCACTACCAATGACAACGATAGGTGAAGTATTCATGTTAAATCTCTACCATTTCAAAGTCTTCTTTGCCTACACCACAGTCAGGGCAAAGCCAGTCTTCGGGTACATCTTCCCATGAGGTGCCCGCTTCGATGCCATCATCAGGCCAGCCTTCGCTCTCATCATAAATTAATCCGCAGACTACGCATTGCCACTTCTTCATTCTTTATACCTGTATTATCAAAATGTTACTTGCCTTTCGAATGCATACAAACATGCCTCTCTGGTTTACACTAGCGCCCGCTTGCTTATGCGAAGAGAAGATTCTAGTTTAGAGAATAAATGTTGCCTCATTCACTTAGCGGGCTAATTTACCGAATCAGCTCGATCAGCACAAATCTTTCACTATTTCAGCGATAGTAACTTTGCGGCCAGGCAGGCTCACAGATATAATCTGCACAGCCATTTTATCAGGAAGATCTATGTCCAATACCAAAACCGTCGAAGCCCAGAAAGTCTTTAATGAGGCCGACTGCCTAATCGATATGTCTGAGCTAAGTGATGCAATTGAAAAGACAGCCAAAGATATTGAGCAAGACTTAGCGACCGACAACCCTCTGGTTATTTCAATTATGAATGGCGGTTTGGTGTACTGTGGTCACTTACTCGCTCATTTGAATTTTCCACTAGAGCTGGATTATTTACACGCTACCCGATATGGGAATGAAACCTCTGGCAGCCGCTTGGACTGGCTGGCTAAGCCGGTAAAAGCACTGTCGGGCCGAACCGTTCTTCTGGTTGATGATATCCTTGATGAAGGGCATACCCTCTTACATGTACAGGATTATTGTCGGCAGCAAGGTGCAGCGCGTGTTCTGACGACGGTTTTATTGGATAAGCAACATGACAGAAAGGCGACCAAGGATCTGCTCGCTGACTATACTTGTTTAAATGTTGAGGATCGTTTTGTTTTTGGTTTTGGTATGGATTATCAAGGCTATTGGCGGAATGCGCCGGGTATTTACGCAGTTAAGGGCATGTGATGCTAAAGCCAGCCGCTCGGCGGATACCCGACTGGAAAGTGCCTAAACAATATGGTTCCTGGGTCTTTGATCAAGGTTCACTTACCAAGAGGCTTATCGAAGCATCAAATAATAACTTTAGTGTGCGTGTCACTTATCAAGGCTGGGCTGTACCAAGTCTTGAGGAGAGGCGGATACTAAAAGTGAGAGAGCGTCAGAAAGCGCTGGTCAGGGAAGTTGAGCTGCTTTGTTTCGGAGAAGTATGGGTGATAGCGCGCAGTATTATTCCGAAAACAACGCTAAGTGGTTATGAAAGACAGCTTCAGTATTTGGGAGATAAGCCTTTAGGCGCATTTCTGTTTAAATCCAGAGTTATGACGCGTAGTAAGCTTGAAAGTGTCTCCTTGGTGAAACAGTTTAAAGAACCCGTATTTGGGCGGCGCTCGGTATTTTTTCTTCGTCAGAAACCATTGCTGGTGAGCGAACTATTTATGCCTCGGGTATTTGAGGCAAGCAAACGAGAGAAATAGGCATATGAATACTCAGAGTAAACCCGCGTTTGCAAGTGTTGCAATGGACTACGTAAGGCTTGCGAGGTTGGATAAGCCTATAGGTATTTATCTGGTTTTGTGGCCAACGCTTTGGGCATTATGGTTTGCTGCCGAGGGCATACCAGCTATGGATGTGTTAGCTATTTTTATCGCCGGCTCTGTTTTCATGCGCTCGGCAGGCTGCGTAATCAATGACTTTGCGGATAGAAAAATAGACGGTCATGTAAAGCGCACTGAAGCTCGCCCTCTGGTGACGGGGCGGGTGAGTGCAAAACAGGCTTTGATCTTTTTCGCCGTTTTATGTCTGTTGTCTTTCATCCTGGTTTTGTTTACCAATGAACTGACAATTTACCTTTCATTTGGTGCACTCGCACTTGCTTCTGCTTATCCCTTCATGAAGCGCTATACTTATTTACCACAGGTGGTCTTAGGTGCTGCATTTGCCTGGTCCGTTCCTATGGCTTATGCCGCGCAAGTGAATGAACTGCCTGCGCATATCTGGTTGATCTATATGGCAACAGTCTTGTGGACCGTTGCTTATGATACGATGTATGCCATGGTCGATAGGGATGATGATATCAAAATCGGCGTTAAATCCACGGCCATCTTATTTGGTTCGGCTGATCGGGCGATTATCGCATTTTTGCAGGTTTTGGTGATATTGACGCTGAGCTTGTTAGGTGAACAGCTTGAAATGGGGCAGTTTTACTTTCTGAGTATTGTCGTTGCGTCGGTACTATTTGTATATCAGCAGCACTTGATTCGCCATCGTGACAGAGATGAGTGCTTTAAGGCGTTTTTGAACAATAACTGGGTGGGTATGGTTTTATTCCTGGGACTGTTTCTAGACTTTTATGTCAGGTGAATTGTAAAACTTCGCAAAAAGGAGCGCTCATTAGGTTCTCAGCATAGGCTTACAGTGTAGTGTCATAAAACTGTAACAGCTTGCCGTTTTAATACAGTTTGATTTTTGGAGTAAGTACTATGTCAGAAAAAACCGTATTAATTGTTGATGATGAAGCATCAATCAGAGAAATGATTGCTGTTGCTTTAGAAATGGCTGATTACAATTGTATCGAAGCTTCAAATGCGCAGGATGCATTTATTGCTATTGTGGATCAACGTCCCGATATGATTTTACTTGATTGGATGTTGCCAGGCACTAGCGGAATTGAATTGGCAAGACGCTTGAAACGCAATGAAGCGACCAGTGATATCCCTATTATTATGCTGACAGCTAAAACCGAAGAGGATAATAAAGTACAGGGTTTGGAAGTCGGTGCCG
>NZ_LWGA01000271.1:0-1991 GCF_001635235.1 Oleiphilus sp. HI0117
TATCACGTGTGAAACTTCACCATGCACTTTAATCACAACATAAAAAAAACTCCCGCCCTCCTCCGAAAGATGTTTGCGGTAGCTTTCATTCCATACCAAAAAGTTGTGAGGCCACTTTTCAGTACCTTCTGACTCCCAAGAACGCCAGCAATCTGCCAGCTCCCTAATTTCACTTTCTGTTTTTGCAGTAGTTAAAGTGTACATAGAATAATAAATAACCTAGGTGTAAAAAAATAAAAGTATTGACATCCCCCTGTGTCAGGATAGTTGTCGCCTCTGTTAATTTTTAATAATTGAATAGGAGGCGGTAAGAGAATATGAGTGAAGCATTATTCAAAAGAGTTTAAAGAAGCCATTGTTAAGAAGTGGCTTGAAAGTGGGTTATCATTAAGAACGTTTTCAGCCCAGGAAAACATAAACCTATCCACCTTGTATTCCTGGCGAGATAAATTTCAATTACCAGGTTCAAGTGTGACAAAAAGTAGTAGTCCAGATAACTGGTCTCCAGAAGCAAAGTTTTCAATTGTTCTGGAAACCGCCATGATGTCGGAGATAGAGCTAAGTGAGTATTGCCGAGAAAAAGGGCTGTACCCTGATCAGGTGAAGCAATGGAAACAATCTTGTATTAACAACAATATGACTGAGGCTCAGCGTAAGAAACAGGAAGCTGCAGAGCGCAAAGCAGATAAGAAGCGTATTAAGCAGTTAGAGAAGGAGCTAAAACGCAAAGATGCAGCACTTGCTGAAACTGCTGCATTATTGGTGCTCAGAAAAAAGCTCAATGCCTACTGGGGGGAAGACGAGGACAGCTAACCATGCTTCCAGATAGGCAATATTATGTGGAGCTGATTGATGAAGCCGTTAGTGCTGGAGCCAGAAGAGTGAAAGCCTGTGAGCTAATAGGCTTATCGCTTCGGACCTTACAACGCTGGATTGAAGATGGTGGCGTTACACAGGACAAAAGACAGTCAGCTATTAGACCTGAGCCAAAGAATAAGTTGTCAGAAACCGAGCGACAGAGCATTATCAATATCTGTAACGAGCCCGAATATGCGGACCTTCCACCCAGCCAAATCGTACCAAGGCTAGCGGATAAAGGGCAATATATTGCTTCTGAGTCCAGCTTTTATCGTGTGCTCAAAGCACATAATCAACTGGCTCACAGGGGGCGAGACAAGCCCAAAAATGGTACGAAGAAACCGAAGGGATATACGGCCACTGGGCCAAATGAAGTCTGGAGTTGGGATATTACGTACTGCCCTGCAACTGTGATAGGGCGGTATTATTACCTGTATATGATAGAAGATATCTTCAGTCGCAAAATTGTTGGCTGGGAAGTGCATGAGTCCGAGCAAGGAGAACATGCAGCAGCATTGCTTGAGCGCAGTGTTTGGTCAGAAAAGTGCGTCAGAAAATCCCTGGTGTTGCACTCGGATAATGGTAGCCCAATGAAGAGCTTAACAATGCAAGCAAAAATGCAGGATTTGGGTGTCGCCAGCTCTCGAAGTCGGCCTGGTGTAAGTAATGATAATCCGTTTTCAGAATCACTATTTCGAACCCTGAAGTACTGTCGTCGATGGCCATCTGAGGGATTTAAATCAATCGATGAAGCAAGAACTTGGGTGAAAGAGTTTGTCACTTGGTACAACACAGAGCACCGGCATAGTCGAATTAACTTTGTTACCCCAGAGCAAAGGCACTTAGGTCTGGATGAAGAAATATTATCGAAGAGGGATGAGCTTTATCGCAAGATGAAAAGAAAGAACCAAATAAGGTGGTCAAAAGCTACGCGGAACTGGGAGAAAGTGGGTGACGTTAAGTTGAACCCGGAGAAGGAAAAACAAGCAGCTTAAATGCTCAGGCGACAACTACCTTGAAAAACGCCGCTTAGAGCGAGTTTCCATTGGCTAAATTTTTCCAAAATAGTGGTGATGGCCTCTCTTGCATAAGAAGACCTAAAACTTACTGCTTTAGTGCCCGTGATATTGCCC
>NZ_LWGA01000272.1:0-3616 GCF_001635235.1 Oleiphilus sp. HI0117
CCTTTGTTCGGATGGGTGACCGACTATATCGGGGTACAATTGCTCATAGAATCGACTTAACTTATTGTTTTTATTGAAGAGAATACCTTTATTTTTTCGGTCGTCAGCCATACTAAGTTCTTCCATCCCTCTCTTTGAGCCGCGGTAGACGAGCTGAGCGGTGCATGATAGAAGCCGTATGCGCGGCTCGATTATCTCTGATAACCAATAAGGGGTCCTAGGGATTTTGCCTCCATATATCGCAAAACCCTCTGAAGCTCCCGTCTGCCGTGGCCTGTAGAGGGCTATTAATTTCTAATTCACCAAAAATTTGTNAACACTTTGACCTTTAGGTCAAAGAATGAGCAGAGACAAACGGCTATCAATTCTCACTGCCGCGGAAATCGAGGATTTATACAGCGTTCCTTCCTTCAACGAGTCTTATCAGCGGTTTTACTTCGCGCTAAATGATAAAGAACTTGCGGAGCTATCCAGAATACGGCAACGCAAGTACCGTTGTGTTGCCGTTGCATTGTTGGGCTACTTCAAATGCAAACCGATCCTGCTCAACCCGAGTTATAAATCCATGCAGGATGACTTGGCATTTATTGCGCGATTTCACTTTAAAGACCTCAAGTTTCGGCGCTTTAGTTTGAAAGCGGACCAAAAATCCCGCATCTATGAGCGTGTTTTATCAATTGCTGGAGTCAACAGCTGGAAAGATAAGCAACATCAACCCCGGCTTGTTGAACATTTGCTGGTCTGCGCTGAAAGCTGGGTGGCACCCCGCGCACTCTTTGACGCAGCAATCGAGTACCTGGCCCACCAGAAGATCGCCATTCCTGCCTATAGTACCCTGCAGAAGATCGTCAGTCAGGTGATTAATCAACATCAGCAACGATTGTATGATCAGATCAATGCCGCTTGCAGCCAAAGCTTAAAGAATATGCTGCAGACACTGGTTTCCGATGAAGACCACTTTACATTGAAGCAGCTGCGCGGGAGCGCTCGCAACTTCACCGGTACCGAGCTGCAGAAAGAGCTGGCGGTGTATAACCATATTCAACCGCTAATGGAGGATGTGACGACTGTACTCGACTCGCTTTCTCTGTCCCAGAAAAACCAGCATCACTATGCCGAACGGGTTGATTATTACGGTGCTAAACTTAAGCGTCAGTCGCCTGCTAACCAATGCTTGTACCTGCTGTGCTATCTGCAGTCTCGGTACCAGCAGGGCTTGGAGCGCATTGCGGAAGGGTTCATCCATCACACTCGACAGGTGAAGCAACGAGCGCATCAGATGGCGCAGGAACGGGTTTATCAAGACTGGCAAAAGGCAGCCCGCAACGTGAGTAAAGCCGCTGAGATCCTGCACCTGTTCGTGGATGACCGCATCGACCCTAATACTTCCTTCCACGCGGTACAGCAACAGGCTTTCCAGTTTCTCAGTGCCAACGACCTGAACTCGGTCTGCCGATACCTGAGCAATCAGAAACAGTCAGCGGAGGAAGCGTTCTGGCAACACCTGGACACGGAATCCACATTGCGAACCGGCCTGTTACGGTCGCTCTTTTGCTGTCTGCGCATGGAAGGCACCGACAAAACGCAACGGTTAGCCCGGATCTTAGACCAAGCTCGGTTGGATCTGGTCGCCGGCAATATGCTCGGCGATGCCTGCATTGATCAGCGTCTACCGCCGAAAGCCACACGACCACTATTGCTAAAACCCGATGGCAGTATAGATAAAGCCAGGTATGAATGGTTCCTGTACCTGCAGATTCCCAACCGGTTAAACGGCCAGCTAATGCTGCCGGAAGTCATTCGATATCGGGCGTTAGAGGATGATCTGGTGAAGCCACAGACCTGGAAAAACCAGAAGCAGGTCTTGGTCGAGGGTACGCAGCAACCGAAAATCTCCAAGGATCCGACGCGACTGATCCCGCGTATGGCGGATGAGCTGACCCTTCGGTTACACGAGGTCAGCGAATACTTGGAACGTTCGGACAATCGGGACGTGATACTGCGCCCGAAAGGCGGCAAACACCTTTGGCGGTTGCCTACAGCCAGTAAGAAACACCTGGTGAATAATCCGTTCTTCCAACAAATGAGAGCGATCAGCGTTGCCGATGTCTTGCGCGTGGTGGATCAGGATACCGGATTCATTGACGACTTCGAGCATGTGCTGGGCATGAACTCGAAAAGCCGTCAATACGAAGTGGACCTGTTGGCGATCTTGATCGCCAATGCCACTAATCAGGGCATCTATGGCATCGCTCAGATCTCCGATCGGACCTATGATCAGCTCAGCACTATCCAGGCGAACTACCTTCGGCTGGAAACCCTGAATGCGGCCAATGACCGTATCAACAACGCTACCACACGACTGAGCATCTTCAAGCACTACAACATCCAGGATGACAGTCTGCATGCCAGTGCCGATGGTCAGAAGTTCGAAGCCAAGCGCGAGACGTTCCGTACACGGTATTCCTCAAAATACTTCGGTACCAGCAAAGGCGTCTCGGCGGTCAGTCTGAATGCCAATCATATGGCCATCAATGCCCGGGTTATCGGCGCCAACGAACATGAATCCCATTACATCTTTGACCTGTTGATGAACAACAGTACTGAGATTATCCCGGACATGCTCTCAACTGACACTCATGGGGTAAATCATGTGAACTTTGCCTTGCTCGATCTGTTCGGTTATCGGTTCGCCCCCCGATATGCCCGGGTTGGCAAGGTCATCAATGAGCTGTTCAACATCACCGAAGACGAAAATCAGCGCGTGAAACTATCGTTGCGCAAGCCGATCAACACGAAACGCATCATAGACCACTGGGACACCATCCAGCGGATCGCAGTCTCTCTAGCCCAGCGGAAAACCAGCCAAGCTACGTTGGTGCGTAAACTCTCCGGCTACAAGCACAACCACCCGTTACTGGAGGCTCTGACTGAATACAACCGGTTACTGAAGGCCCAGTATCTGCTGAACTACATCGATGACGCCAGCCTTAGAAACCATGTGCAGCGAGCGCTGAACCGGGGTGAAGCTTATCACCAGTTGCGTCGGGCGATCAGCAACGTCAACGGCGACCGGTTCCGAGGCAATAGCGATGAGGAGATCCAAATCTGGAACGAAAGTGCCCGACTGGTGGCTAATGCCATCATCTACTTCAACTCGAAAGTACTCAGTAACCTGCTGGACAGCTTCGAGGAACAGCGCAATGACAGATACCAGGAAACAGTCAAGCGGGCCTCACCGGTAGCTTGGGAGAACATCAACTTCCGGGGTACATACACGTTCGCGCCGACGGGCGAACTGCCAAAACTGGAGGACTTAATGGCACCGATTGAGGGCTATCGACCTAGAAATGAAAGTTGATACCCCTCTACAAGCCACGGCAGACGGGGGCTTCAGAGGTTTTTGCAATATATGGAGGCAAAATCCCTAGGACCCCAAATAGGAGAATTCGAGGATTTTCTCCAATGTGGTCGGCTAGAGTATGGCTTTTTGCGTGTGCGCTGTGAAGACTGTCATCACGAGCGTTTGGTCGCTTTCAGCTGCAAACGGCGTGGTTTCTGCCCCAGCTGCGGTGCCCGCCGGATGGTGGAGAGTGCCGCACTTTTGGTGGATGAA
>NZ_LWGA01000273.1:2500-6464 GCF_001635235.1 Oleiphilus sp. HI0117
AGAAGGCCTGTAGCTCAGGTGGTTAGAGCGCACCCCTGATAAGGGTGAGGTCGGCAGTTCAAGTCTGCCCAGGCCTACCAGATTTCAGTTACTCATCGTTAAATGATTACTCGCATAGCAGGCTATGCTTCGCAGTCATTTGCCTAGATTAGCTAAAATCTACGATTTTTTGAGTCTGACTTTAATGAACGTTAAAGCAGAGGATAAAATGCTCTGGGATTGGGGCTATAGCTCAGCTGGGAGAGCGCCTGCCTTGCACGCAGGAGGTCTGCGGTTCGATCCCGCATAGCTCCACCAATTTCCAAAATTGAAATGATTATAAATAAGTGTATTTGCTTGGTTTAAGTTTGAATTAAGTAAAGTGTATTTATTTCTAATCATGCGATTAGAAGCTCTTTAACAATTAGGTAAGTAATAGTAGACGTTGTTTTATGTTGTGATGACATAATGCAACTCATTGCTAAGTGATTAGATTATTCACATATCAGCGAATAATTTAATCATGGATAACGAAAGAAATGAGATTCATATCAAGCGTTATCCGGCGAAAACGTTACGAATGGTCATATATATAACTTAAGTACTAAGATGGTAAAAGGTCGTCTTAGAAGACTACTTCGGGTTATATAGTTAAGTGACTAAGCGCATACGGTGGATGCCTTGGCAGTCAGAGGCGATGAAGGACGTAGTAACCTGCGATAAGCGTTGGTAAGCTGGTAAACAAGCTTTGACCCAACGATTTCCGAATGGGGAAACCCATCTAACATAAGTTAGATATCTTGCACTGAATACATAGGTGTAAGAAGCAAACCCGGAGAACTGAAACATCTAAGTACCCGGAGGAAAAGAAATCAACCGAGATTCCCTTAGTAGCGGCGAGCGAACGGGGATTAGCCGATGATTATTGAATTAGTGGAACGCTCTGGGAAGTGCGGCCATAGTGGGTGATAGCCCCGTACACGAAGATTCAATAGTCACATATTAAGTAGGACGGGACACGTGTTATCTTGTCTGAAGATGGGGGGACCATCCTCCAAGGCTAAATACTCCTGACTGACCGATAGTGAACCAGTACCGTGAGGGAAAGGCGAAAAGAACCCCTGTGAGGGGAGTGAAATAGATCCTGAAACCGTATGCGTACAAGCAGTGGGAGCAGACTTGTTCTGTGACTGCGTACCTTTTGTATAATGGGTCAGCGACTTAATTTTAGTAGCAAGGTTAACCGTATAGGGGAGCCGTAGGGAAACCGAGTCTTAATAGGGCGTTTAGTTGCTGGGATTAGACCCGAAACCGAGTGATCTAGCCATGAGCAGGTTGAAGATCAGGTAACACTGATTGGAGGACCGAACCCACTTATGTTGAAAAATGAGGGGATGACTTGTGGCTAGGAGTGAAAGGCTAATCAAACTCGGAGATAGCTGGTTCTCCTCGAAAGCTATTTAGGTAGCGCCTCGTGTATCACCCTGGGGGGTAGAGCACTGTTTGGGCTAGGGGGTCATCCCGACTTACCAACCCCATGCAAACTCCGAATACCCAGGAGTGCGATCACGGGAGACACACGGCGGGTGCTAACGTCCGTCGTGGAGAGGGCAACAACCCAGACCGCCAGCTAAGGTCCCAAAGTTACAGTTAAGTGGGAAACGATGTGGGAAGGCTTAGACAGCTAGGAGGTTGGCTTAGAAGCAGCCATCCTTTAAAGAAAGCGTAATAGCTCACTAGTCGAGTCGGCCTGCGCGGAAGATTTAACGGGGCTCAAACTGTACACCGAAGCTGCGGATATCTTTTAGATATGGTAGAGGAGCGTTCTGTAAGCTGATGAAGCTCAATTGAGAAGTTGGGTGGAGGTATCAGAAGTGCGAATGCTGACATGAGTAACGACAAAGGGGGTGAAAAACCCCCTCGCCGGAAGACCAAGGGTTCCTGCGCAACGTTAATCGGCGCAGGGTGAGTCGGCCCCTAAGGCGAGGCTGAGAAGCGTAGTCGATGGGAAACAGGTTAATATTCCTGTACTTGTATATATTGCGATGGGGAGACGGAGAAAGCTAAACCAGCATGGCGACGGTTGTCCATGTTTAAGGTTGTAGGCTGAGGACTTAGGCAAATCCGGGTCCTTAAGGCTGAGAACTGATGACGAGATCTCTTTTAGAGATTGAAGTGGTTGATGCTCTGCTTCCAGGAAAAACCTCTAAGCTTCAGATATATAGGAACCGTACCCCAAACCGACACAGGTGGTCAGGTAGAGAATACCAAGGCGCTTGAGAGAACTCGGGTGAAGGAACTAGGCAAAATGGTACCGTAACTTCGGGAGAAGGTACGCCGATTTTGGTGATCAGACTTGCTCTGTAAGCTGAGGTCGGCCGAAGATACCAGTTGGCTGCGACTGTTTATTAAAAACACAGTACTCTGCAAACACGAAAGTGGACGTATAG
The DNA here is from genome assembly GCF_001635235.1 of Oleiphilus sp. HI0117. Taxonomy (NCBI): domain Bacteria; kingdom Pseudomonadati; phylum Pseudomonadota; class Gammaproteobacteria; order Oceanospirillales; family Oleiphilaceae; genus Oleiphilus; species Oleiphilus sp. HI0117. The sequence goes on from NZ_LWGA01000273.1 coordinate 4,930, forward strand.
GGTATGACACCTGCCCGGTGCCGGAAGGTTAATTGATGGGGTTAGCGTATGCGAAGCTCTTGATCGAAGCCCCGGTAAACGGCGGCCGTAACTATAACGGTCCTAAGGTAGCGAAATTCCTTGTCGGGTAAGTTCCGACCTGCACGAATGGTGTAACGATGGCCAAGCTGTCTCCACCCGAGACTCAGTGAAATTGAAATCGCTGTTAAGATGCAGCGTATCCGCGGCTAGACGGAAAGACCCCGTGAACCTTTACTATAGCTTCACAGTGAACTTTGAACCTATTTGTGTAGGATAGGTGGGAGGCTTTGAAACCAGGTCGCTAGATCTGGTGGAGCCATCCTTGAAATACCACCCTGGTATGTTTGAGGTTCTAACTCGGGTCCCTTATCGGGATCGAGGACACTGTGTGGTGGGTAGTTTGACTGGGGCGGTCTCCTCCCAAAGAGTAACGGAGGAGCACGAAGGTGCGCTAAGCATGGTCGGACATCATGCGGTTAGTGTAATGGCATAAGCGCGCTTAACTGCGAGACAGACACGTCGAGCAGGTACGAAAGTAGGTCATAGTGATCCGGTGGTTCTGTATGGAAGGGCCATCGCTCAACGGATAAAAGGTACTCCGGGGATAACAGGCTGATACCGCCCAAGAGTTCACATCGACGGCGGTGTTTGGCACCTCGATGTCGGCTCATCACATCCTGGGGCTGAAGCCGGTCCCAAGGGTATGGCTGTTCGCCATTTAAAGTGGTACGCGAGCTGGGTTTAGAACGTCGTGAGACAGTTCGGTCCCTATCTGCCGTGGACGTTGGAAAATTGAGAAGAGCTGCTCCTAGTACGAGAGGACCGGAGTGGACGAACCCCTGGTGTTCGGGTTGTGTCGCCAGACGCATTGCCCGGTAGCTACGTTCGGACAGGATAACCGCTGAAAGCATCTAAGCGGGAAGCCCCCTTCAAGATAAGTTTTCCCTGGGAATTTAATTCCCCTAAAGAGCCGTTAAAGACTATGACGTTGATAGGCTGGGTGTGTAAGTGCGGTAACGTATTGAGCTAACCAGTACTAATTGCTCGTGAGGCTTAACTATATAACGCCCAAGTGGTTTTATAGTGAATGATTATTCGTACAACGACGGGTAACGCAAATTGGATATGAGTCTTCGTTAGACAGCAGAGATTAAATTAGCTATTACTTGCTATTGTTAAAGACGCAGAATTAAGTGTTGTTGATCAAGTATCAGCAACCGAAGTTTTGTCTGACGACCATAGAGCTTTGGAACCACCTGATCCCATCCCGAACTCAGAAGTGAAACGAAGCATCGCCGATGGTAGTGTGGGAGGTCCCATGTGAGAGTAGGTCATCGTCAGGCTTCTATTAGAAACCCCAGTAGGTCGTCCTACTGGGGTTTTTTATTGCCTGGAAGAAAGTATTGTAAGTAACTCACTTTCGTTTTAATTATGTGAGCAGGTTCTTATCTTGTTGTTTGATTTGTGAACGACTGTAAAGTTTTGACTCGCAAGACATGATTTAATTAATTATT
>NZ_LWGA01000274.1:0-3145 GCF_001635235.1 Oleiphilus sp. HI0117
AAAAGTTTAAGTGAACTACAAAGTCAGCATATCGAGGTACAACCTCAGGATGGTTTATTCTCTGAACCACGAATTAGCATTCCATTAGATGATGCTAAAAGCCTTTGGGGAGAGCCCCAAAGTACGGAAAATCTATGGGGCGAAAAAGCTTTGGGTTCTGGTATCGCTTTAAGTGCAGCAGCTACTGGCTGAATTAGTTGGGCGGGTTATGGAGTAATAGAGCTGATGTTTTTGCCTCCTTGCCAAGAACATGTATGGTCAATAAAAAATAAACAAGTCTTAGCTAAAAGCTGCAGTACCATTGGTACAGGGTATCAATCCAAAATAGTAAAATGGGATTGGTCCGAAAATTAAATCAGCTAACAAGTTTAGCCTGCCTCGCCCCGGAAAAGGCCCCGGGGCTGGACTCGCTATCGCTCGCCGCAGCTAAAGGCGTTGGTATGACTCCCCACGTCAAGAGGCCCGCACAAAATCCTGCCGGAACCTCGGCCAGAGCCTTTCTTTTTAATTAACATTCTTCCCGTTAGGGAAGCGTCAACGCATCAGATGAAGCAAGTAATTTCGACGGTGATCATGCTGGTATTCGTGGGTTGCTAACGCGACGCGTTAACCTATCCAACCTTACTTATTACGTCGTGGTGCCTGTCTTCAGTCTATGCTCGTGGATCAATGTACTGCTAGCTCATTGCCAACCTAACGCCTTCGGTGATTGCACCACAGCCGCTGCTTGATCTTTTGCATTGACGCTAAACTTGTTCATGTATTATTCCTTATCTACTTAAGCGGGTACGCGTGAGATTCGTGTTTTTGGATCTATTCTGGGTAAGGTGACTTCCTTCGAGATTGACCAGATATAAGCTATCAGTTCTCGTGCGATCGCCGTTACCACGACACTTCGATGTTTACCTTTGTGTATTAGTCGTTGATATCGTCTACATAATCTCTGTTGTGCTTGCCAAGCTTGATCAATTACCTCTTTCGGCAATCCTTCCTGCCTGAGCTGTAATTCCTTCGATATCTTTGCGGGATAGCGATAGCTATGTGCAGCCTCAACTAACAATCTCCTCGCTCGCCCATTTCCACACTTGGTGATCGCGCCTAAGTGTCGTTTTCCTCCACTTGAATGTTCGGAGGGCGTCGTTCCGATATAACTCATCAGTTTTCTAGGGCTATCAAATCGTGTTAAGTCTCCTAGCTCTACAATGACACCAGTGGCGGTGAGCAGTCGAACGCCTCTCAAGGCTTGTATCGCTTTCACAACCGGATAATATCGCCATTGCTTCACGTGATGGGCGAGTTCATTGTCCAGACGCTCTAGTCGAGCATTGCGTTCTGAAATGGTTTGAATCATCTCTTGCAAGACAAATTGCTGACTAGGATGAGGTAAGATGATCTCTGTTAACCAACGAAGGTGTTTTAAGCTCCAATTTGATTTGCCTGAATAGTTAATATGGTTTCTGAGCAGCAAGGCTTTTAGCTGGAAACGTGCATTATTCAAATCATGCATTGCACGCTCACGTGCTCGAGATAGATCTCGTATTGCTTCATCTGCGGGTTCAGGAACGTAAATCGGATCAAGGTCGCCATTACGAACCAAACGAGCTAAATCTTGTGCATCGCGTTTATCTGTTTTCACGCGTTGTCCGGGTTTCTTTGGAATCAGTGATGGCGCAACAACATAGCAACAATGGCCTAAGCTTGTCAGCAATCGATAAATCCAGTAGCCACAGGGGCCTGCTTCATAAACAAAATGCAGGGTAGCCTGCGGGTATTTGCTTTCAAACTGTCTTGCCATCTTGGTAAGTGATACTTTGGCTGAAGAAACTCTTCCAAGATGCTTTACTTCTGAGCCTCGTTGATCTTCGCAATATGCGACTTCGGTGAACTCCTTATGGGTGTCCAATCCGACAAAAATTATGGTATTGTTTTTCATGGTGCTGGCCTCCGCTTATATGGTATGACACATATATTATGGCTCTGGCTTTGCTAACCCACGATAGGAGGTCAGCACTCTTTTGGGACGTGGGGAGTCATTATGTCTATGTGCAAAAAACCAACTAAAATATGTGCTTAGCGTACTTGGTTGCCAAAAAGGTGGTCTCGTTCAACAAACCTTTTTCATTAAGTTTTATACCCCCCTGTGTCAGGATAGTTGTCGCCTCTGTTAATTTTTAATAATTGAATAGGAGGCGGTAAGAGAATATGAGTGAAGCATTATTCAAAAGAGTTTAAAGAAGCCATTGTTAAGAAGTGGCTTGAAAGTGGGTTATCATTAAGAACGTTTTCAGCCCAGGAAAACATAAACCTATCCACCTTGTATTCCTGGCGAGATAAATTTCAATTACCAGGTTCAAGTGTGACAAAAAGTAGTAGTCCAGATAACTGGTCTCCAGAAGCAAAGTTTTCAATTGTTCTGGAAACCGCCATGATGTCGGAGATAGAGCTAAGTGAGTATTGCCGAGAAAAAGGGCTGTACCCTGATCAGGTGAAGCAATGGAAACAATCTTGTATTAACAACAATATGACTGAGGCTCAGCGTAAGAAACAGGAAGCTGCAGAGCGCAAAGCAGATAAGAAGCGTATTAAGCAGTTAGAGAAGGAGCTAAAACGCAAAGATGCAGCACTTGCTGAAACTGCTGCATTATTGGTGCTCAGAAAAAAGCTCAATGCCTACTGGGGGGAAGACGAGGACAGCTAACCATGCTTCCAGATAGGCAATATTATGTGGAGCTGATTGATGAAGCCGTTAGTGCTGGAGCCAGAAGAGTGAAAGCCTGTGAGCTAATAGGCTTATCGCTTCGGACCTTACAACGCTGGATTGAAGATGGTGGCGTTACACAGGACAAAAGACAGTCAGCTATTAGACCTGAGCCAAAGAATAAGTTGTCAGAAACCGAGCGACAGAGCATTATCAATATCTGTAACGAGCCCGAATATGCGGACCTTCCACCCAGCCAAATCGTACCAAGGCTAGCGGATAAAGGGCAATATATTGCTTCTGAGTCCAGCTTTTATCGTGTGCTCAAAGCACATAATCAACTGGCTCACAGGGGGCGAGACAAGCCCAAAAATGGTACGAAGAAACCGAAGGGATATACGGCCACTGGGCCAAATGAAGTCTGGAGTTGGGATATTACGTACTGCC
>NZ_LWGA01000275.1:0-1990 GCF_001635235.1 Oleiphilus sp. HI0117
CGCTGCATCTTAACAGCGATTTCAATTTCACTGAGTCTCGGGTGGAGACAGCTTGGCCATCGTTACACCATTCGTGCAGGTCGGAACTTACCCGACAAGGAATTTCGCTACCTTAGGACCGTTATAGTTACGGCCGCCGTTTACCGGGGCTTCGATCAAGAGCTTCGCATACGCTAACCCCATCAATTAACCTTCCGGCACCGGGCAGGTGTCATACCCTATACGTCCACTTTCGTGTTTGCAGAGTACTGTGTTTTTAATAAACAGTCGCAGCCAACTGGTATCTTCGGCCGACCTCAGCTTACAGAGCAAGTCTGATCACCAAAATCGGCGTACCTTCTCCCGAAGTTACGGTACCATTTTGCCTAGTTCCTTCACCCGAGTTCTCTCAAGCGCCTTGGTATTCTCTACCTGACCACCTGTGTCGGTTTGGGGTACGGTTCCTATATATCTGAAGCTTAGAGGTTTTTCCTGGAAGCAGAGCATCAACCACTTCAATCTCTAAAAGAGATCTCGTCATCAGTTCTCAGCCTTAAGGACCCGGATTTGCCTAAGTCCTCAGCCTACAACCTTAAACATGGACAACCGTCGCCATGCTGGTTTAGCTTTCTCCGTCTCCCCATCGCAATATATACAAGTACAGGAATATTAACCTGTTTCCCATCGACTACGCTTCTCAGCCTCGCCTTAGGGGCCGACTCACCCTGCGCCGATTAACGTTGCGCAGGAACCCTTGGTCTTCCGGCGAGGGGGTTTTTCACCCCCTTTGTCGTTACTCATGTCAGCATTCGCACTTCTGATACCTCCACCCAACTTCTCAATTGAGCTTCATCAGCTTACAGAACGCTCCTCTACCATATCTAAAAGATATCCGCAGCTTCGGTGTACAGTTTGAGCCCCGTTAAATCTTCCGCGCAGGCCGACTCGACTAGTGAGCTATTACGCTTTCTTTAAAGGATGGCTGCTTCTAAGCCAACCTCCTAGCTGTCTAAGCCTTCCCACATCGTTTCCCACTTAACTGTAACTTTGGGACCTTAGCTGGCGGTCTGGGTTGTTGCCCTCTCCACGACGGACGTTAGCACCCGCCGTGTGTCTCCCGTGATCGCACTCCTGGGTATTCGGAGTTTGCATGGGGTTGGTAAGTCGGGATGACCCCCTAGCCCAAACAGTGCTCTACCCCCCAGGGTGATACACGAGGCGCTACCTAAATAGCTTTCGAGGAGAACCAGCTATCTCCGAGTTTGATTAGCCTTTCACTCCTAGCCACAAGTCATCCCCTCATTTTTCAACATAAGTGGGTTCGGTCCTCCAATCAGTGTTACCTGATCTTCAACCTGCTCATGGCTAGATCACTCGGTTTCGGGTCTAATCCTAGCAACTAAACGCCCTATTAAGACTCGGTTTCCCTACGGCTCCCCTATACGGTTAACCTTGCTACTAAAATTAAGTCGCTGACCCATTATACAAAAGGTACGCAGTCACAGAACAAGTCTGCTCCCACTGCTTGTACGCATACGGTTTCAGGATCTATTTCACTCCCCTCACAGGGGTTCTTTTCGCCTTTCCCTCACGGTACTGGTTCACTATCGGTCAGTCAGGAGTATTTAGCCTTGGAGGATGGTCCCCCCATCTTCAGACAAGATAACACGTGTCCCGTCCTACTTAATATGTGACTATTGAATCTTCGTGTACGGGGCTATCACCCACTATGGCCGCACTTCCCAGAGCGTTCCACTAATTCAATAATCATCGGCTAATCCCCGTTCGCTCGCCGCTACTAAGGGAATCTCGGTTGATTTCTTTTCCTCCGGGTACTTAGATGTTTCAGTTCTCCGGGTTTGCTTCTTACACCTATGTATTCAGTGCAAGATATCTAACTTATGTTAGATGGGTTTCCCCATTCGGAAATCGTTGGGTCAAAGCTTGTTTACCAGCTTACCAACGCTTATCGCAGGTTACTACGTCCTTCATCGCCTCTGACTGCCAAGGC
>NZ_LWGA01000276.1:0-2271 GCF_001635235.1 Oleiphilus sp. HI0117
TGACCGACTATATGGGGTCCTAGGGATTTTGCCTCCATATATTGCAAAAACCTCTGAAGCCCCCGTCTGCCGTGGCTTGTAGAGGGGTATCAACTTTCATTTCTAGGTCGATAGCCCTCAATCGGTGCCATTAAGTCCTCCAGTTTTGGCAGTTCGCCCGTCGGCGCGAACGTGTATGTACCCCGGAAGTTGATGTTCTCCCAAGCTACCGGTGAGGCCCGCTTGACTGTTTCCTGGTATCTGTCATTGCGCTGTTCCTCGAAGCTGTCCAGCAGGTTACTGAGTACTTTCGAGTTGAAGTAGATGATGGCATTAGCCACCAGTCGGGCACTTTCGTTCCAGATTTGGATCTCCTCATCGCTATTGCCTCGGAACCGGTCGCCGTTGACGTTGCTGATCGCCCGACGCAACTGGTGATAAGCTTCACCCCGGTTCAGCGCTCGCTGCACATGGTTTCTAAGGCTGGCGTCATCGATGTAGTTCAGCAGATACTGGGCCTTCAGTAACCGGTTGTATTCAGTCAGAGCCTCCAGTAACGGGTGGTTGTGCTTGTAGCCGGAGAGTTTACGCACCAACGTAGCTTGGCTGGTTTTCCGCTGGGCTAGAGAGACTGCGATCCGCTGGATGGTGTCCCAGTGGTCTATGATGCGTTTCGTGTTGATCGGCTTGCGCAACGATAGTTTCACGCGCTGATTTTCGTCTTCGGTGATGTTGAACAGCTCATTGATGACCTTGCCAACCCGGGCATATCGGGGGGCGAACCGATAACCGAACAGATCGAGCAAGGCAAAGTTCACATGATTTACCCCATGAGTGTCAGTTGAGAGCATGTCCGGGATAATCTCAGTACTGTTGTTCATCAACAGGTCAAAGATGTAATGGGATTCATGTTCGTTGGCGCCGATAACCCGGGCATTGATGGCCATATGATTGGCATTCAGACTGACCGCCGAGACGCCTTTGCTGGTACCGAAGTATTTTGAGGAATACCGTGTACGGAACGTCTCGCGCTTGGCTTCGAACTTCTGACCATCGGCACTGGCATGCAGACTGTCATCCTGGATGTTGTAGTGCTTGAAGATGCTCAGTCGTGTGGTAGCGTTGTTGATACGGTCATTGGCCGCATTCAGGGTTTCCAGCCGAAGGTAGTTCGCCTGGATAGTGCTGAGCTGATCATAGGTCCGATCGGAGATCTGAGCGATGCCATAGATGCCCTGATTAGTGGCATTGGCGATCAAGATCGCCAACAGGTCCACTTCGTATTGACGGCTTTTCGAGTTCATGCCCAGCACATGCTCGAAGTCGTCAATGAATCCGGTATCCTGATCCACCACGCGCAAGACATCGGCAACGCTGATCGCTCTCATTTGTTGGAAGAACGGATTATTCACCAGGTGTTTCTTACTGGCTGTAGGCAACCGCCAAAGGTGTTTGCCGCCTTTCGGGCGCAGTATCACGTCCCGATTGTCCGAACGTTCCAAGTATTCGCTGACCTCGTGTAACCGAAGGGTCAGCTCATCCGCCATACGCGGGATCAGTCGCGTCGGATCCTTGGAGATTTTCGGTTGCTGCGTACCCTCGACCAAGACCTGCTTCTGGTTTTTCCAGGTCTGTGGCTTCACCAGATCATCCTCTAACGCCCGATATCGAATGACTTCCGGCAGCATTAGCTGGCCGTTTAACCGGTTGGGAATCTGCAGGTACAGGAACCATTCATACCTGGCTTTATCTATACTGCCATCGGGTTTTAGCAATAGTGGTCGTGTGGCTTTCGGCGGTAGACGCTGATCAATGCAGGCATCGCCGAGCATATTGCCGGCGACCAGATCCAACCGAGCTTGGTCTAAGATCCGGGCTAACCGTTGCGTTTTGTCGGTGCCTTCCATGCGCAGACAGCAAAAGAGCGACCGTAACAGGCCGGTTCGCAATGTGGATTCCGTGTCCAGGTGTTGCCAGAACGCTTCCTCCGCTGACTGTTTCTGATTGCTCAGGTATCGGCAGACCGAGTTCAGGTCGTTGGCACTGAGAAACTGGAAAGCCTGTTGCTGTACCGCGTGGAAGGAAGTATTAGGGTCGATGCGGTCATCCACGAACAGGTGCAGGATCTCAGCGGCTTTACTCACGTTGCGGGCTGCCTTTTGCCAGTCTTGATAAACCCGTTCCTGCGCCATCTGATGCGCTCGTTGCTTCACCTGTCGAGTGTGATGGATGAACCCTTCCGCAATGCGCTCCAAGCCCTGCTGGTACCGAGACTGCAGATAGCACAGCAGG
>NZ_LWGA01000277.1:0-2801 GCF_001635235.1 Oleiphilus sp. HI0117
GCCATCCAAGCCGCTCAGATCACCTAAGAAGCTTCCTGGACGAATAAGCATTTTCCTCTAGCATCTTCTTTCGGGGCGCAGTATAATGCGCCCCGTATTGATCAAGAACTCTCTGGATCATCTCTTGGCTCAAAGCCAAAATCAGTGCCCCCTTAGCTCAGTTGGTTAGAGCACCCGACTCATAATCGGTAGGTCCCCTGTTCAAGTCAGGGAGGGGGCACCATTTTTCTTCTTTTATTTCAATTGGTTATTTTAGTAGCTGGCATGCTTGGAATAAGTTGTGCTACATCAGTGCTACATTGGCCTCATTGTTGATTTGCACCCAAAACTGACCCACTAAAGCCATATATTTGCATCGAATTTTGACCCACGTATAAACCTATCCCTGCTTCAGCAAAGCAGGAGAAAATGGAGTGATAGACGTGGCTCTACTAAGCGTAATTCGACGCTGGCATATTCGGGAGGGACAATCGATTCGATCGATTGCTCGGAAGACCGGATTGTCACGAAATACTGTTCGTAAATACCTCAATAATAGAAATTTAGACCCAAGCTACCCTGCAAGGAAGTCGCCGAGTAAGCTGGATGACTACGAGAAGACCTTAACCTGCTGGCTTCACCGTGAGGTGAAAAAGCATCGAAAGCAGCGTAAGTCAGTCAAGCAGCTATACCAGGATTTAGTACAACTGGGTTACACCGGTTCCTATGATCGTGTTGCTGCGTTTGCACGGCAGTGGCGACAAGAGCAACATGAAGCAAAGAGCACTGCCGCTAAGCGAGTCTATGTTCCACTGACTTTTGCACCAGGCGAAGCATTCCAGTTTGATTGGGGCGAAGATTTCGCCACGATCAATGGTCGGAAGTGCTGCCTTCAAGTTGCTTACTTCAAGCTAAGCAATAGTCGAGCTTTCTTCCTGCGAGCTTATTACAAACAAACGCACGAGATGCTGTTTGATGCACACAATCATGCATTTCGGGTCTTTGGTGGCGTGCCTGAACGCGGCATCTACGACAACATGAAGACTGCTGTGGATAAGGTACGATCAGGTAAACAGCGCGATGTTAATCGCCGATTCCAAACGCTAGTCAGTCATTATCTGTTTGAAGCTGAGTTCTGTAATCCAGCTGCAGGTTGGGAGAAAGGCCAAGTCGAGAAAAAGGTGCGAGATGCTCGGCATCAGTTATGGCATACCGCTCCCAAGTTCAAGACTCTCGAAGAACTTAATGCTTGGCTTGAACGCCAATGTATTGAACTGTGGCACCGCCAAAAACACCCAGAACAATCCAATCTAACGGTTGCTGAATGCTGGCGACAAGAACGGCCATGTTTAATGCCTGTCCCAGCGCCATTCGATGGCTATGTAGAAGAGACTAAGCGAGTCTCTTCTACATGCTTAATTACGTTCGAGCGTAACCGCTATAGTGTCCCGGCAAGCTTTGCTAACCAGCATGTGAGTCTTCATGTTTATGCAGCTGAAATCGTTATCGTTGCCGAAGGCAAGGAGATAGCAAGACATAGACGTATCTTCAATCGCAAGCATGATGCAGGTATCACCAAGTATGAATGGAGACATTATCTAGCCGTGGCTCAACGCAAACCAGGAGCACTGCGTAACGGCGCACCGTTCGAGACCTTGCCAGACAGCTTCAAGTCCATTCAAAAGTATTTACTTCGACGACAAGGTGGTGATCGAGAAATGGTCGAGATATTGGCCTTGGTACTTCATCACGACGAACAGCTGGTTGAGCAAGCGGTTGAGGAATCTCTGCGATGCGGGCACCCCTCAAAACAGCATGTAATGAACTGTTTGAGCCGACTCATCGAACAGGAAACACCTGAGCCTTTGCTAACACCACCCTCTCTCATTCTAAACGAAGAACCTATTGCCAACACACAACGCTACGATCAACTAAGAGGTCATCCTTATGCACATTGAAACCATGATCCACACCTTCAAACAACTCAAACTACACGGTATGGCCAACAGTGTTATGGAGCTATCACAGCAAGCTGGGCCATCTTACCTTCAAGCACAGCCCATTCTTGAAGCCTTGATCAAAGCTGAAGTAACAGATCGAGAAGTGCGATCAATCGCTTATCAGATGAAGCATGCAAGGTTCCCAGCCTACCGTGACCTAGCTGGCTTTGACTTCAATCAAAGCAGTGTAGATGAAACGCTTGTCAAAGCGCTTCATCGCTGTGAGTTCATCGAAGGCAGCCACAACATCGTACTTATAGGAGGCCCTGGCACGGGTAAAACTCACTTAGCAACGGCAATAGGCGTACAAGCCATCCAACACCACCGACTACGAGTGCGCTTCTTATCGACCATTGAACTTGTGAATCAACTTGAACAAGAAAAACTCGAAGGTAAAGCGGGACGCATTGCGAACAGGTTAAGCCATACAGACTTGGTTATCTTAGATGAACTTGGTTACTTGCCCTTTAGTCAAACGGGAGGCGCATTACTATTCCACTTGCTAGGCAAACTATATGAGAAAACAAGTGTGATTATCACGACTAACTTAAGCTTTTCAGAGTGGAGCCAAGTCTTCGGTGACGCAAAGATGACAACCGCATTACTTGATCGACTAACGCATCACTGTCACATCATTGAAACAGGTAACGAAAGTTACCGCTACAAAGAATCTACTAATAAACGAATTTAAAACTGGAAATAAAAGAAAAGTTCAGGCCATAATCTGGCCTCTCAGGCGGGTCAAAATTAAGTGCAAAAGCCGGGTCAGTTTTACATGCAAATTAACACTAGTGTTTTTATAGGCTAAACTAACAAGGTCAA
>NZ_LWGA01000278.1:0-963 GCF_001635235.1 Oleiphilus sp. HI0117
GACCTTGATCCGATTTACGTTCCTGAACCCGCAGATGAAGCAATACGAGATCTATCTCGAGCACGTGAGCGTGCAATGCATGATTTGAATAATGCACGTTTCCAGCTAAAAGCCTTGCTGCTCAGAAACCATATTAACTATTCAGGCAAATCAAATTGGAGCTTAAAACACCTTCGTTGGTTAACAGAGATCATCTTACCTCATCCTAGTCAGCAATTTGTCTTGCAAGAGATGATTCAAACCATTTCAGAACGCAATGCTCGACTAGAGCGTCTGGACAATGAACTCGCCCATCACGTGAAGCAATGGCGATATTATCCGGTTGTGAAAGCGATACAAGCCTTGAGAGGCGTTCGACTGCTCACCGCCACTGGTGTCATTGTAGAGCTAGGAGACTTAACACGATTTGATAGCCCTAGAAAACTGATGAGTTATATCGGAACGACGCCCTCCGAACATTCAAGTGGAGGAAAACGACACTTAGGCGCGATCACCAAGTGTGGAAATGGGCGAGCGAGGAGATTGTTAGTTGAGGCTGCACATAGCTATCGCTATCCCGCAAAGATATCGAAGGAATTACAGCTCAGGCAGGAAGGATTGCCGAAAGAGGTAATTGATCAAGCTTGGCAAGCACAACAGAGATTATGTAGACGATATCAACGACTAATACACAAAGGTAAACATCGAAGTGTCGTGGTAACGGCGATCGCACGAGAACTGATAGCTTATATCTGGTCAATCTCGAAGGAAGTCACCTTACCCAGAATAGATCCAAAAACACGAATCTCACGCGTACCCGCTTAAGTAGATAAGGAATAATACATGAACAAGTTTAGCGTCAATGCAAAAGATCAAGCAGCGGCTGTGGTGCAATCACCGAAGGCGTTAGGTTGGCAATGAGCTAGCAGTACATTGATCCACGAGCATAGACTGAAGACAGGCACCACGACGTAATAAGTAAGG
>NZ_LWGA01000279.1:0-2461 GCF_001635235.1 Oleiphilus sp. HI0117
CCTTAACACTCATTATTGGTCTACCCCGACCAAAAATGTTAAAGCGAATCATTCAAACCGCCACAACAATGGGCGTGAAGAAAATCTATTTCCTCAATGCCTGGAAGGTAGAAAAGAGCTTTTGGCAAAGCCCCTGGCTAAGTGAAGAAAAAATTCTAGAGAATTGCATCCTTGGCTTAGAACAAGCTCAGGATACCGTGATGCCCGAAATTCATATCAAAAAGCGCTTCAAGCCCTTTGTTGAAGATGAATTACCTGCACTTTCCAAAGGTACACGCCAACTAGTCGCCCACCCTAGAGAAGAACAGGTCTGCCCACATCATCTCGAAGAAGCCTGCACCTTAATCATCGGCCCCGAAGGTGGCTTTACTGAGTATGAAGTAAACAAGCTCAAAGAAGCCGGTTTTGAAGGAGTTCATTTAGGCGAAAGAATTCTACGCGTAGAGACTGCCGTACCCGTATTGATCTCGCGTCTATTTGGGTCAACATTCTAGGGTAATTTTGTCCGCAAAACGGACCTTCATGACTGATCGATAAACAAGGATTTTTTGGCCAATATTGATCTGATCGGTTACTTCTGGAAAGTGAGATAAGCGGACATAACAGTTGGACTGTTTTTACAAAATTACGGCCAATATTCGCTAAGTGAAGCTTCTTCTATATGCTGTATGCATAAACAGTATCAAGGAGGATGCTCATGTCACCGGCAAGGAATGTCTGGGCGAGTCAAGCACCATACTATGAACGCCATCAGCCCGAAAAGACGCTCCTCTATCAATTGGTTCAGGAACATTATCCTGTCTTTAAGTCCTCGTTGGAGGGTCAGGGACAAAGCTTGCCTCGTTACGTTCAGAGAGAGTTCGAAGATTTTCTCCAATGTGGTCGGCTGGAATATGGCTTTTTGCGTGTCCGCTGCGAGGATTGCCATCATGAACGATTGGTCGCATTTAGCTGCAAGCGCAGAGGGTTCTGCCCCAGCTGTGGTGCCCGCCGGATGGCGGAGAGTGCCGCGCTCTTGGTGGATGAGGTGTTTCCCAAAGTTCCCATACGCCAGTGGGTGCTGAGCTTTCCCTTCCAGTTACGATTCCTGCTGGCTCGCCATCCAGAGCTGATGGGTAAAGTGTGAGGCATTGTCTACCGCACAGTCTCTACGCATTTAATTAGGCAGGCTGGTTTTACCAAGGCTACCGCACAAACCGGTGCAGTGACGTTGATCCAACGCTTTGGTTCTGCGCTCAACCTTAATGTCCATTACCACATGCTATTTCTCGATGGCGTATACGCCGAAGATACCTATGGCCAACGGCGGTTCCATCGGGTCAAGGCACCCACTCAACATGAACTCAATGCGCTCGTTAACACCCTCAGCCACCGGGTCGCTCGCTGCCTGGAAAAACGCGGTCTGTTGGAGCGAGATGCCGAGAATACCTGGTTGACGCTGGACGAGGAAGGAGGAGATGTACTCACGCAAATGCACGGTTCCTCGGTGACTTACCGCATCGCCACCGGCCCCCAGCAAGGGAGTAAGGTCTTCACCCTGCAAACCTTCCCTCATTGCGAAAGTGAGAAGCCAGGCTATGGCCAAGCGGCTAAAGTGGCAGGTTTTTCACTCCACGCCGGTGTGATGGCCGAAGGACATCAGAGGGATAAACTCGAACGGCTCTGCCGCTACGTTAGCCGACCCGCTGTTTCAGAAAAGCGCCTGGCATTGACCTCCAATGGACACGTTCGGTATGAACTCAAAACCCCGTATCGCAATGGCACAACCCATGTGATCTTCGAACCCATGGACTTCATGGCCAAGCTGGCTGCACTGGTACCCAAGCCGCGCGTCAACCTCACCCGATTCCACGGAGTCTTCGCACCGAACAGCAAACACCGTGTTCAGGTCACACCGGCTAAACGCGGAAAAAAGCCTGACAAACTAGAAGCAGCCGATACTGACTGGCTCGATAAGACCCCTGAAGAGCGGCACCATGCCATGACATGGATGCAGCGACTTAAGCGAGTCTTCAATATTGATATTGAGGTTTGCGAGCACTGTGGAGGGCATGTCAAAGTGATTGCCAGCATTGAGGATCCGGACATAATCGAGCAGATTCTTAAACATCTCAAACAGAAGGCGGCCAAAGCCGATACTAACCATCACACCCAGCCGCCAGAGCGAGCCCCACCACTGACTCCCAGCCTGTTCGGCCCATCGCAGACTCGTTTATTTAATTGACGCTCCTAAGCTCTCAATCCATGTACTGTCAGCCTTTGCGGCAGGCCGGTGGGGCAACTGTCGGCTAAAGATCCATTCGCCAGGCACTTTTCGGTCAAATCGACCAAAATACGACCTTCTTTGGGCGCTGTGAAGCTAAATTCCGGGGCTTAGGCAATAAAAATGAGCAGCAATTTCGGGTATGCTACTTCATCCNAAGGGTGAAAAGGTGCTTTANACNTCCTATACCCACAATAT
>NZ_LWGA01000280.1:0-1013 GCF_001635235.1 Oleiphilus sp. HI0117
GTTCGAAAGTGTTGTAGTGGTCAACTAAAACTGGCCAGCCCGTTATAAGTTTTTTCGTAAGCCTGTTCAGTCAATAACGGTGACATACCACCATTATGATGATGAGGCCGATGACGATTGTAGTAACCATTAATGTATTGATCGATAGCTGCTTCTGCTTCCATAAACGATTCATATCCTGATCGCGGCATCCATTCTGTTTTAAAGCTTCTAAAGAATCGCTCCATTGGCGCATTATCCCAGCAATTTCCTCTGCGACTTAGGCTTTGTCGAATGCCATAACGCCATAGCAGCTGACGATAGGATTGGCTTGTGTAATGACAACCTTGATCGCTGTGAAATAGCACGCCCTTCGGTTTGCCACGACTTTCATAAGCCACTCTCAATGCCTTCTTGGTTAACTCACTGTCGGGACTCTTAGATTTGGCCCAGCCAACAACACGCCTTGCATATAAGTCGATAACGACCGATAAGTACAGCCAACGAGACCCCGTCCAAACATATGTCACATCACCACACCAAACTTGATTAGGCTGTTCCGGACTGAAGCAACGACCCAACACATTTGGAATGAGCACATGCTCTTTCTCAGATTTAGCGTACTTATGTGCCGGCAATTGGCGGCTAACCAAACCTTCTTGCCTCATGAGCTTGTTCACTAACCAGCGACTCACCTTAAAGCCGGATAATGCCAGCAGAGTTACCAAAGTACGCTCCCCCGCAGAACCATTACTAATTCCAAACCAACGCTTGAGTTCAGAAATCAATCTAAGGCGTTGCGGCTCTATCTCTTGAGGGCGGTCACACCAATATCTGTAGCTGCTGCGATGAACATTAAGTACGCGGCATAGTCGAGATACCGACCAGCTCCCTTGCTGCGCTTGGATTAACGAAAACCTTTGATCGAGTCCTGCATCAAGAGAGCTGAAGCCTTTTTTAAAATCTCGTTGTCTCCCTCTAGTTGTTTGATCTTGCGTTCCAACTCGCGAATTTTTAATTGATCTGGAGTGAGA
>NZ_LWGA01000281.1:0-17438 GCF_001635235.1 Oleiphilus sp. HI0117
GCTAAAGAAATTACCGAGCGCTTTTCACTAGCAGTCATTATTTTGTATACATTCATCAAATTATTCGGGCAGCCATTCTATCATTAAGACCCACTGCAAGGAATCGCAATACAGGTCTAATAAGTACTAATGAGCGCTTACACCCCATTAGCGTAATATGTCATACAAGTTAGCGTCTAAATTGCTATAATCGACCGTTTTTAAGCATCGGTTAGTAGATTAATGGATAAGATCCTCGTTCGTGGCGCAAAAACACACAACCTAAAAAATATCGACCTTACAATTCCTCGTGATAAGCTAATCGTAATAACCGGTTTATCTGGCTCCGGTAAATCATCGCTCGCCTTTGACACGCTTTATGCTGAAGGCCAGCGACGTTATGTCGAGTCTCTGTCGACTTACGCTCGTCAATTCCTGTCGATGATGGACAAACCTGAAGTCGACCATATTGAAGGTCTTTCTCCAGCCATATCCATCGAGCAAAAATCCACCTCTCACAATCCACGATCTACTGTCGGTACGATTACTGAGATCTACGATTACCTGAGACTATTATTCGCTCGCGCAGGCGAACCTCGATGCCCAGAGCATGACGCACCACTCAATGCGCAAACTGTTAGCCAGATGGTTGATAAAGTGCTTGAGCTTCCTGAAGAAAGCAGGCTTATGCTGCTCGCCCCAATTGTCCAAAACCGTAAAGGCGAACATCTTCATGTCTTCCAAGATCTCTTGAGCCAGGGATTCATTCGCGCCCGAATTGACGGCATTATTACTGACCTCGATGACACGCCTAAGCTTGAGAAGAATAAAAAGCACACCATTGAGGTGGTCGTTGACCGCTTTAAGGTTCGCAACGATATCCAACAACGTATTGCAGAATCCTTTGAGACATGCCTTGCTCTTACAGATGGCATTGCAGTTGTTGCCCCAATGGGGGAAGACGACAGCCAGGATGAAATCATTTTCTCTTCACGATTTGCCTGCCCACATTGTGGTTATGCGATTAGTGAGCTTGAGCCTCGTATGTTCTCTTTTAACAATCCTGCCGGTGCCTGTAGCTCCTGTGATGGCTTAGGCGTTAATCAGTTTTTTGATCCTGAAAGAATCGTACACAACCCTAGCCTGACACTTGCAGAAGGCGCAATTAGAGGTTGGGATCGACGCACAATCTACTACTTTCAACTCTTAAGTAATGTTGCCGAACACTATAATGTCGACATCTCGCAGACCTATGAAGAGCTGCCTGATAGCTTTAAACAAATCCTATTGTACGGAAGCCAAGAAGAAGAAATATCCTTCACCTATGTCAATAGTCGTGGCGACAGCGTACAGCGCTCACACGTTTTTGAGGGCGTCATCCCTAACATCGAAAGACGCTATCGAGAAACCGAATCAAATATGGTTCGGGAAGATCTTGCCAAGTACCTAAACAACCAACCTTGCCCAAGCTGCCATGGCACCCGCTTAAAGCAAGCATCGCGGCATGTTTACATAGACAAAGACTCACTACCCGACTTAGCCAAGCTCCCCATTGGTACTGCTTTGGATTATTTCGAAAACCTAGAACTTAGCGGTCAACGAGGAGAAATAGCTGACAAGATTCTAAAAGAGATCCGCTTACGATTGGAGTTTCTAGTGAACGTAGGCCTAGATTATCTAAATCTGGAACGTAGTGCCGACACATTATCCGGCGGCGAAGCCCAAAGAATACGGCTAGCAAGCCAGATTGGCGCCGGGCTTGTGGGCGTCATGTATATTCTGGATGAACCATCGATCGGACTTCACCAACGGGACAATGATCGCCTCTTAAAAACACTCACTCATCTCAAAGAGCTAGGTAATACTGTAATCGTTGTTGAACACGACGAAGATGCTATCAGACTTGCCGATCACGTCATTGATATCGGCCCGGGGGCTGGAATACATGGTGGCGAGATCGTCGCCGAAGGTACACCTGATGAAGTTATGTCGAACCCTGCATCCCTAACCGGCCAATATCTGTGTGGCAGCAAACGAATTGAAATCCCGGATGAACGCCATAAACCAAATAAGAACAAACAACTCATTCTGCAAGGCGCCAAGGGAAATAACCTTGAAAACGTTACACTTGAAATTCCAGTTGGCTTATTTACCTGCATTACTGGTGTTTCAGGCTCTGGTAAGTCAACCCTGATCAACTCAACGCTTTACCCCTTAGCGGCGACTGAACTAAATAATGCCACGACCTTAAATGCAGCAGAGCACGAAGCCATTCACGGCATGCACTTTTTCGATAAAGTTATCGATATTAATCAGAGCCCGATCGGACGCACCCCAAGATCAAACCCCGCGACCTATACAGGACTGTTTACACCTATCAGAGAGTTATTTGCTGGCACTCACGAGGCAAGGTCTCGTGGATATAAACCAGGCCGCTTTAGCTTCAATGTTAAGGGTGGCCGCTGTGAGGCCTGTCAGGGTGATGGCGTCACAAAAGTAGAAATGCACTTTCTACCTGATGTCTATGTCCCTTGTGATGTTTGTAAGAGCAAGCGATACAACAGGGAAACACTAGATATCACCTATAAAGGGAAGAATATCCACGAAGTTCTGGACCTTACTATCGAAGATGCGCGTGAATTCTTTGACGCGGTTCCCTTTATTGCCCGAAAGCTTCAGACCTTAATGGATGTTGGCCTGTCGTATATCAGACTTGGTCAAAGTGCGATTACACTATCTGGCGGCGAAGCCCAGCGTGTCAAACTAGCTAAAGAGCTTTCCAAGCGAGATACAGGTAAAACCCTCTACATCCTTGACGAACCAACTACTGGCTTGCACTTCTATGATATCCAGCAATTACTGACTGTTCTTAACAGGCTTAGAGATCACGGCAATACGATTGTCGTAATCGAGCACAATCTAGATGTCATAAAAACTGCTGACTGGATAGTAGACCTAGGACCAGAAGGCGGTTCGAAAGGCGGTCAAATCGTTGCAACAGGAAGTCCTGAGCATGTCTCAGAGGTCGATGGTTCATTTACTGGACAATTCTTAAAGCCAATACTGGCCAGGAAATAAACAAAACAAGGCCTACGGGCCTTTCAGACTGCTGACAAACCTCGGCGTACTTTTTAGGACGCGCTTCTACGTGAATGAAATAGTTTTTTTCACTGTAAACTACTAAAAGATTTAAAAAATCGACCTATTTTGAGGTTGTTTTTTAAACGATTTATGCAAAACAAAACCTCGATATAAAATACCGGGGTTTATCAATACTCTGCAAGGCCTACGGGCCTTTAGCCTTATTTATTCCAGATACAAAAAAACCAGCACTAGGCTGGTTTTTTTACGACGGTGAGTAATAGACCTACTCGTCGTCATCCTCGAAGGCTTCAACCACTGGGCGGTCAACTAGCTCAACGAACGCCATTGGCGCTGCATCACCAGAACGGAAACCACATTTTAGAATGCGGATATAACCACCTGGGCGATCTTGGTAACGAGGACCAAGCTCATTAAACAATTTCGCTACAACAGCATTGTCACGAGTACGAGCAAAAGCCAAACGGCGATTTGCAACTGTATCGTTCTTCGCTAACGTAATCAAAGGCTCAGCTACACGACGTAGCTCTTTAGCTTTTGGCAAAGTTGTTTTGATTAACTCATGCTCAACAAGAGAAGCTGCCATATTTTTGAACATGGCTTTTCTGTGCGAGCTATTTCTATTAAGTTTACGACCACTTTTACGATGACGCATTTTATAATTCCTTACCTATTCAAACCGAGGATGACTTAGCCACCCAGTACTCGGTCATCACCTTTCAAACTAGCTGGAGGCCAGTTTTCAAGACGCATACCTAATGAAAGACCACGAGATGCTAGCACATCCTTAATTTCTGTAAGAGACTTCTTACCCAAATTAGGCGTTTTTAGCAGTTCAACCTCAGTACGTTGAATTAGGTCACCAATGTAGTAAATATTCTCTGCTTTCAAACAATTCGCAGAACGAACGGTTAGCTCTAGATCATCTACTGGACGAAGCAGGATTGGATCGACTTCTTCCTCTTCCTCTTCTTGAACTACTTCTTTTTCGTTATCGAAATCAACGAATACAGCAAGTTGTTGCTGAAGAATTGTAGCTGCACGGCGGATTGAATCCTCAGGATCAATAGTACCGTTAGTTTCAAGATCAATTACAAGCTTATCGAGGTCAGTACGTTGCTCAACTCGCGCATTCTCAACAGAGTATGCAACTCGCGAAACCGGACTATATGACGCATCCAACTGCAAACGACCGATTGCGCGTGTTTCATCATCATTATTACCACGCTGGTCAGCTGGCTCATAGCCACGACCGCGACCAACACGTAGCGTCATAGTGATATCACCATTGTCGCTAAGGTTGCAAATAACATGATCCGGATTCATGATTTCAACGTCATGATCCAACTGAATGTCACTAGCCAAGACTGGGCCTGGCCCCTTCTTAGTAAGCGTCAAACTAGCTTCATCGCGTGAGTGCATGTTTATAGCCAAACCTTTAAGGTTCAAAAGGATCTCAATAACATCCTCTTGAACACCTTCGATTGCGCTGTACTCATGCAATACACCTTCGATTTCTGCTTCTACAACTGCACAACCCGGCATTGATGACAAAAGAATTCTTCTTAATGCGCTACCAAGCGTATGGCCGAAACCTCGCTCTAATGGCTCTAGAATAACTTTTGCATGTGTTGCGCTTAAACCTTGAACTTCAATGTTTCGTGGATTCAAGAATTCATTAACTGAACGCTGCATATATGCCCCTATACCTTATGTTGTATCCGATGAGATTACTTAGAGTAAAGCTCAACAATTAGATTCTCGTTGATGTCCGAAGGTAGCTCTGAACGCTCAGGAACAGCTTTAAAAGTTCCTGTGAGTTTATTGGTATCTACGTCGATCCACTCAACTGCCCCGCGATTAGCTGCTAACTCAACAGCGTTTTTAACACGCAATTGGTTCTTAGCTTTTTCGCGAACAGCAACAACATCACCAGCTTTAACTTGGTAAGATGCGATATTCACTACCTGATCGTTAACAACGATTGCCTTGTGGGATACAAGCTGACGTGATTCTGCGCGAGTAGAACCGTAGCCCATACGATATACAACATTATCAAGGCGTTGTTCCAGCAACTGAAGCAAGTTTTCACCTGTAGCGCCTTTACGGCGTGCAGCTTCTTTATAGTAGCCACGAAACTGTTTTTCAAGAACACCGTATAGACGGCGAACTTTCTGCTTCTCTCGTAACTGGGTACCGTATTCAGACAAACGTCCGCGACGAGCACCGTGCATACCTGGAGCAGTTTCTAAGTTACACTTTGAATCTAGCGCTTTAGCGCCACTTTTCAAAAATAAGTCAGTACCTTCACGGCGTGACAGTTTACATTTTGGTCCAATATAACGAGCCATTTGCTAATCCTCTAAACGCGACGTTTCTTAGGTGGGCGACAACCATTGTGTGGAATAGGTGTCACATCCGTGATATTTGTGATTTTATAACCACAAGCGTTTAAAGCGCGAACAGCGGACTCGCGTCCTGGTCCAGGACCCTTAACTTGAACTTCTAAGTTCTTAAGGCCGTATTCAGCAGCCGCATTACCGGCTCTTTCAGCTGCTACCTGCGCAGCAAAAGGTGTACTTTTTCGCGAACCACGGAAACCTGATCCACCAGCAGTTGCCCAAGATAGAGCGTTGCCTTGGCGGTCAGTAATGGTAACGATAGTATTGTTGAATGATGCATGGATATGAGCCATACCATCAACAACAGTCTTTTTCACCTTTTTACGGGTACGTGTACCTGGCTTTGCCATTACGAATTCCTATTATTTACGAATTGGTTTACGAGGGCCCTTACGGGTACGTGCGTTCGTTTTGCTTCGCTGACCGCGCACAGGCAAGCTGTGACGATGACGAAGACCACGATAACAACCCAGGTCCTTCAACCGTTTAATATTCATTTGAAGTTCACGACGCAAATCGCCTTCTACGGTCAAGTTATTGACCTCAGAACGCAATATTTCTAACTGCTCTTCAGATAGCGTGCTAACTTTAGCAGTACGGGCTATACCCGTTGCATCGCATATTTTTTGTGCAGTAGTTCTGCCTACACCAAAGATGTAAGTCAGAGAAATTACTGCGTGTTTATTGTCGGGTATATTGACACCGGCTATACGTGCCATCCATCTTACTCCGCTTAATTGGTAGCTAAATTGAGCAAATGCTCTACGCTACTGTTTAGTTACCGTCTGATAAAAAGGGCGCAAATCATACAGCCTGATTAAATATAAATCAAGCTATATGCAGCACACTTTTCATACAACACCAATTAACCTTGGCGTTGCTTATGACGAGGCTCTTGACAAATAACTCTTACAGAGCCATTTCTTCTAATAATTTTACAGTTACGGCAGATTTTCTTTACCGAAGCACGAACTTTCATATGCTACTCCAAAAACTAAATTTTCAACTCTTCGCGATTAACGCTGCATCCCACCATTACCGTAACCTTTAAGGTTCGATTTTTTCATCAGTGACTCATATTGATGGGACATTAAATGAGACTGAACTTGCGCCATGAAATCCATGACTACGACCACAACGATCAACAGGGATGTACCACCGAAATAGAATGGAACATTTGCCCAAACAACCAAAAACTGCGGCAACAAAGAAACTGCGGCAATATAGGCTGCACCGAAGATTGTCAAACGTGTCAGTACGCTATCGATATAGTTTGCGGTCTGCGCCCCTGGACGAATACCCGGAACGAAAGCACCAGACTTCTTAAGGTTATCTGCAACTTCTTTTGGGTTATACATTAACGCTGTATAAAAGAAGCAGAAGAAGACGACTGCAATGGCAAACAAAATAACATACAGAGGCTGACTCGGCCCAAGCGCTTGAGAAACATTAGCTAACCACTCCATGCCCTCGCTCTGTCCGAACCACTGCCCCATTGAAGCAGGAAACAACAATATACTCGAAGCAAATATAGGCGGGATTACGCCAGCCATATTAACTTTAAGCGGCAAATGGCTTGACTGCTGAGAGTAACCACCACGTGCCTGTTGTCTTTTTGCATAATTAACAGTGATGCGTCTTTGACCTCGTTCGATAAACACGACGAAGGCAACGATAGCAACTGCGAATACACCAATACCTAACAATGCAAGGATATTTAATTCTCCCTGCCTTGCAGCTTCAAACGACTGACCGAACGCACCTGGTAAACCCGCGACAATCCCTGCAAATATCAACAAGGAAATACCGTTACCAATACCACGCTCTGTAATCTGCTCTCCCAACCACATAAGGAAGACAGCACCACAAACAAATGTAGAGATCGCAAGGAAGTAGAAACTAAAGCTATCAGTGAAGGTCACACCTTGAGAGGCAAGACCTACCGACATACCTGAAGCCTGTATCAACGCTAAAGCAACTGTGCCATAACGCGTATACTGACTAATCTTTCTACGACCCGCTTCGCCTTCTTTCTTAAGCTGTTCAAGAGTAGGGCTTACAGCAGTTAACAACTGCATAATGATCGATGCAGAAATATAGGGCATGATTCCCAAGGCGAAGATACTCATTCGCTCCAATGCACCACCAGAGAACATGTTAAACAAGCTCAAAATAGTACCTTGGTTTTGCTCGAATAGCGCGGCTAGTCTCTCTGGGTTGATGCCTGGCACTGGAATGTGCGCACCAACTCGATAAACCAGGATTGCAGCGAACACAAACCATAATCTTGATTTGAGTTCTGCAAAACCTTTACCTACGCCCGAAGGCAATGCGTTTGACTTCGCCATGGGTATTAATCCTCTACCTTTCCGCCAGCAGCAGTAATTGCTTCACGAGCACCTTTAGTTACTTTCAAACCTTGAATAGTAACTGCTTTAGATAACTCGCCCGACAAAATAACTTTAGCCTGCTTAGCATCACGACGAACCAAGTTTGCGTTTTTCAACGCATCCAAGTCGATAACATCAGCTTCGACAGCTGCTAATTCGTTCAAACGAATTTCAGCAGAGTACTTAGCTTGACGTGAACTGAAACCGAACTTTGGAAGTCGGCGTGCTAGAGGTTGCTGACCACCCTCGAAACCTGGCGCTACAGAACCGCCAGAACGAGACTTCAAACCCTTGTGGCCACGACCACAAGTTTTACCAAAACCACTACCAATACCGCGACCTACACGTCGAGCTGTAGGCTTTGATCCAGGAGCTGGACTTATTGAATTAAGACGCATTTTATTCTCCTTCAATCCTAACCATGTAGTTAACTTTGTTAGCCATACCGCGAACTGAAGGTGTATCTTCCAGCTCTACAGTCTGACCAATCTTACGTAGACCAAGACCGGTAACACACGCTCTATGAGCAGGTAAGCGACCAATCGGGCTACGGTACAATGTAACCTGTATTGTTTTCTTAGCCATGACCTTATCCTGTAATTTCGTCTACAGACTTGCCGCGCTTAGCAGCAACGTCTTCTGGTGACTTCATTGCACTCAAACCTTTAACTGTTGCGCGAACAACGTTAACTGGGTTTGTAGAGCCGTAGCACTTAGCAAGTACGTTTTGAATCCCTGCGACTTCTAGCACTGCGCGCATTGCGCCGCCAGCGATGATACCAGTACCATCTGAAGCAGGCTGCATATAGACCTTAGAGCCACTATGCTTTGCAGTTACAGGATATTGCAAGGTTGTACCGCTAAGAGGTACGTCAACCATATTCTTGCGAGCTGCATCCATTGCTTTTTGAATAGCGATTGGAACTTCACGCGCTTTACCACGACCGAAACCTACACGACCTGCACCATCACCAACAACAGTTAGTGCTGTGAAACCGAAGATTCGACCACCTTTAACAACTTTTGCTACACGGTTAACTTGTACAAGTTTTTCCTGTAGCTCTGGACCGTTTTTGTCTTCTACGCTCATCGTAATGCCCCTTAGAACTCTAATCCGGCTTCACGCGCAGCGTCAGCCAATGCCTTTACACGACCGTGATATTTAAAACCAGCACGATCAAATGCTACTCTTGAAACACCAGCTGTCTTTGCTCGCTCAGCGATCAAAGCACCAACTTTAGTAGCCGCGTCAATGTTACCTGTACCTTCGCCGCGAAGATCTTTATCCAGAGTAGAAGCAGAGGCTAAAACCTTGTTTCCTTCACCTGAAATAATCTGTGCGTAGATATGCTTAGGTGTACGATGAACTGTAAGTCGGGTCTCACCCAAAGCTTTTAACTTAAAGCGAGTTTTTTTCGCTCTACGTAGTCTTGATTCTTTCTTAATGCTCATAGCTTCACCTATTTCTTCTTAGCTTCTTTGCGTCTGACATGTTCGTCAGCAAAGCGTACACCCTTACCTTTGTAAGGCTCTGGCGGACGGAAAGCACGAATTTCAGCAGCAACCTGACCTAGCAACTGTTTGTCAGCGCCTGACAAAACAATCTCGGTCTGTGATGGAGCTTCAGCTTTAATACCTTCAGGAAGCTCGTATTCGACTGGGTGAGAAAAACCCAATGACAGATTTAGTTTCTTGCCCTGCATCTGTACACGATAACCAACACCGATTAGCTGTAGCTTTTTCTGGAAGCCAGTACTTACACCAGTAACCATGTTGTTTACCAACGCGCGAGTCGTACCAGACATCGCTCGTGAGAACTTGCTGCCATTTTTAGCAGCAAATTTAATTTCTGAACCTTCCTGCGTTACAGTAACAACAGAATTAAGATCCAAAGATAAAGTGCCTTTACCGCCCTTTACTTCAATTTCTTGCTCAGTTAGCTTAACTTCTACACCGGAAGGAAGCTGAACTGGACTATTAGCAACCCTAGACATGCCCTTCTCCTAGAAAACTGTGCAGATTACTTCGCCACCAATGCCGGCATTACGCGCAGCTCGGTCGGTCATCACACCTTGCGAAGTTGAAATAATGGCAACACCCAAACCACCGCGAATGCTTGGCAGCTCGTCTTTACCTTTAAACTGGCGTAGACCTGGACGGCTAGCTCTCTTAATTTCTTCGATGACTGGCTTGCCTTCGAAATACTTAAGATCAACAGTTACCTGTGCTTTTACCTGACCATCAGTGTTAAAGCCTTCGATGAAACCTTCTGACTTTAATACTTCTAGTACTGACACCTTCATTTTAGAAGAAGGCATTGTGACAGATTGCTTCTCAGCCATCTGTGCATTACGAATACGTGTGAACATATCCGCAAGCGTATCTTGCATACTCATCGTATGAACTCCTAGTCTTTTTAGTTGTGCAGTATCAAAAACAAGCCGGAAGGAAACCCCACCAGCTTGTTATGGTACTTACCAACGTTTCTTTACTGGTATTACCAGCTTGCTTTTTTCAGGCCGGGCACATTACCACTCATTCCCTGTTCACGCAATTTAATTCGTGAAAGTTTGAACTTGCGGTATACGCCATGTGGTCGACCTGTCACTTGACAGCGATTTCTAAGTCTGCTTGGACTAGCGTTACGCGGTAGCTTTTGCAATTGTTTCTGAGCTTCCCAACGATCTTCATCAGAAGTATTTTGGTTAGAGATAATTGCTTTTAGCTCCGCACGCTTCTCAGCATACTTGGCTACTGTTTTTTCGCGCTTTAGTTCGCGCTGCTTCATTGAGATCTTAGCCATTGCTTCTTACCCTTATTTTTTGAACGGGAAGTTGAAAGCGCGAAGCAAAGCTCGACCCTCATCATCCGTTGCAGCAGATGTAGTAATAGTAATGTCTAGACCACGAATCTTATCGACTTTGTCGTAATCAATCTCTGGGAATATGATTTGCTCTTTAACACCCATTGAATAATTACCACGTCCGTCAAATGACTTCGAGTTTAGACCTCGGAAGTCGCGGATACGCGGAATAGCGATACCAACTAAACGCTCGAAAAATTCCCACATACGCTCGCCACGTAAAGTAACTTTACAGCCGATCGGATAACCTTCACGAACTTTAAAGCCAGCTACTGACTTACGAGCTTTTGTAGTCACTGGCTTTTGGCCAGCTAATTTCTCAAGATCAGCGATTGCGTTCTCTAGCATTTTTTTGTCTGCTAGCGCTTCGCCAACACCCATATTAAGGGTAATTTTCTCAATTTTCGGTACTTGCATTATGCTCTTGTAATCGAACTCTTTTTGCAGTGCAGGTACCACTTCGCTTTTATAAACTTCTTTCATATTTGCCATGGTTTATTACCTGCCTACTTATCTACGAGCTCGTCGTTAGATTTGAATACACGTACCTTCTTGCCATCTTCAAGGACTTTGAAGCCTACACGGTCTGCTTTGTTGGTTGTTGGATTAAAAATCGCAACATTAGAAGCCTGAATTGGCGCTTCTTTCTCAACAATGCCACCTGGCGTACCCAGCATTGGGTTAGGCTTAGTGTGGCGCTTAATCATGTTGATTCCAGAAACGACCAAACGGCCATCCTTCATCACACGATTAACTTTACCACGCTTACCGTTGTCCTTGCCTGCTATGACAATCACTTCATCGTCACGTTTGATCTTTTTCATAACCGGCCTCTCGTCCTTAAAGCACTTCAGGTGCTAAAGAAATAATTTTCATGTACTTATCGCCGCGCAACTCACGAGTTACAGGACCAAAAATACGAGTTCCAATCGGTGCATCACTAGCGTTTAACAACACAGCAGCGTTACCATCGAATTTAATTAAAGAGCCATCTGGGCGACGTACACCACTACGCGTACGCACTACCACAGCACTCATGACATCGCCTTTTTTGACTTTGCCGCGAGGTATAGCTTCTTTTACAGTGACTTTAATTACATCACCAATTCGTGCATAACGACGATGTGAACCACCCAGCACTTTAATACACATTACTCGACGCGCACCGCTGTTATCGGCCACATCTAGCATACTTTCCGTCTGAATCATCGTTGTTCTCCAAACCTTACCAGGGGTTAAACGTTAGATGCTTTTTCATCGATGTTTAGTAACGTGAAAGACTTTGTCTTCGAAAGAGGACGCGTCTCTTGAATTGTTACTACATCGCCGATGTTGCATTCGTTATTCTCATCGTGAGCATGTACCTTGGTAGAACGCTTAACGTACTTACCGTAGATTGGATGCTTTACACGACGCTCAATCATCACAGTGATTGACTTATCCATTTTGTTACTAACAACTTTACCATTTAAGGTACGAGCTGTGTTCTGTGCAGTATCAGTCATAATCATTCACCTGCCTTTTGCGTCAATACAGTTTTAATGCGTGCAATGTCGCGTCTATTCTGACGAAGTAAATGAGACTGATTCAACTGACCAGTAGACTTGCGTAGACGCAAGTTAAACTGCTCTTTAAGCAAACCAAGAAGATCCTGATTCAACTCGTCTACAGACTTACTTGTTAATTCACTTGCTTTCATTACATCACCGTCCTTTCAACAAAGGTTGTCGAAACAGGTAATTTTGCAGCTGCAAGAGCGAATGCTTCACGCGCCAGCTCTTCCGGCACACCTTCAATTTCGAATAAAACTCGACCTGGCTGAACCTGGGCAACCCAATATTCAACACTACCTTTACCTTTACCTTGACGAACTTCTAAAGGCTTTTGCGTAATCGGCTTGTCAGGAAAAATTCGGATCCAGATCTTACCACCACGCTTAACTTTTCGAGAGATCGTACGACGAGCCGCCTCAATCTGTCGTGCAGTAATACGCCCGCGATCGGTACACTTAAGACCATATTCGCCGAAGCTTATCTTTGCACCGCGCTGAGCCAGACCGCGGTTACGGCCTTTCTGCATTTTTCTAAATTTGGTACGTTTTGGTTGTAGCATTACTTGGCCCCTTACTTAGCAGCTTTCTTCTTGGTAGCTTTCTTCTCAGCACGTACCTGTTCGATACCACCCAGAATCTCGCCCTTGAAGATCCAAACTTTAACGCCAATAATGCCGTAAGTGGTATTTGCCTCATGCGTTGAGTAATCAACGTCTGCACGCAATGTATGTAGAGGCACACGACCTTCACGATACCATTCACTTCTAGCTATCTCAGCACCACCCAAACGACCACCAAGCTGTATCTTGATACCCTTCGCACCTTGACGCATTGCATTTTGAACTGCACGCTTCATTGCACGACGGAACATAACACGACGTTCCAATTGGCTAGCTACACCTGCAGCAACCAACTTAGCATCCAAGTCTGGCTTACGAATTTCCTCGATATTGATGTGAACCGGAATCCCCATCATTTCGCCAATCTCTTTGCGAAGCTTTTCAACATCTTCGCCTTTCTTACCGATTACGATACCAGGACGCGCAGTGTGAATTGTCACACGAGCGTTCTGAGCTGGTCGCTCGATAGTGATCTTGCTAACTGACGCTCTTTCAAGCTTTTTCATCAAATACTCACGTACCTGAATGTCGTTTAGCAAGTACTTAGCGTAATCACCTTTCTCTGCATACCAAACGGAGTTGTGGTCTTTCACAATACCCAGTCTGATACCAGTAGGATGTACTTTCTGACCCATCTTAGTATCTCCTAGTTATCGGCCACTTTGACCGTGATATGACAGGTGCGCTTGAATATTCTATCAGCACGACCTTTCGCACGTGGTCGGATTCGTTTCATAGTTGGGCCTTCATCAACAAATACTGTTGAAACTTTAAGCTCATCTACGTCCAAACCATCGTTATGCTCTGCATTTGCGATAGCCGACTCCAACACTTTCTTCATAAGGGCTGCAGCTTTCTTAGTGCTGAAAGTTAAAACTTCCAACGCCTCTTCTACACCCTTTCCTCGGATCTGATCTGCTACCAAACGTGCCTTCTGAGCAGATAGACGAGCACCTCTATGCTTTGCAGCTACTTCCATCTCAATATCCTCTCAGAATTATCGCTTCGCTTTCTTATCGGCATCATGACCCCGATAAGTACGCGTTGCAGCAAATTCACCTAATTTATGACCAACCATATCTTCGGTTACATAAACAGGAACGTGTTGACGTCCGTTATGAACCGCAATAGTCAGGCCTACCATCTCAGGAAAAACAGTTGAACGACGAGACCAAGTCTTAATTGGTTTCTTGTCACCTTTTTCCAGAGCCGTTTCTACTTTCTTCAATAAATGAAGGTCTATAAATGGACCTTTTTTCAAAGAACGTGGCACAGCGTAACCCTCTTAGTTAATTACTTAGCCGACCGACGACGTACTATCATCTTGTCAGTGCGTTTGTTCTTGCGAGTTTTATAGCCTTTAGTAGGTACACCCCAAGGAGTAACAGGGTGACGACCACCAGAGGTTCGCCCTTCACCACCACCATGTGGGTGGTCAACTGGGTTCATAACAACACCACGCACCGTTGGTCGAATACCGCGCCAACGTGATGCACCCGCTTTACCTAATTGCCGTAGGCTGTGCTCACTGTTTGAAACCTCACCCAAAGTAGCTCGACATTCAACAAGAACCTTACGCATTTCACCAGAACGCAAACGAAGAGTTGCATAAGCACCTTCTCTTGCTACTAGCTGCGCAGAAGTACCTGCACTACGAGCGATTTGAGCGCCTTTACCAGGCTTCAATTCAACACAGTGGATAACACTACCCACAGGAATATTTCGAATAGGTAAGGTACTGCCTACTTTAATAGGAGCATCTTCACCCGAACGAATCTCTTGACCGACTTCAACACCTTTAGGAGCAATAATGTAACGACGCTCGCCATCCATATATTTCAGCAATGCGATGTGCGCTGAACGATTTGGATCGTGCTCGATACGCTCAACAACAGCTGGAATGCCGTCTTTTGTGCGCTTGAAGTCAACAACACGATAGTGCTGCTTATGACCGCCACCCTTGTGACGAACAGTAATACGACCGTTGTTATTACGACCGCCATTTTTAGATTTCTTTTCAACTAACGGCGCATAAGGACGACCCTTGTATAAATGAGGGTGTACTACCTTAACGACATGACGACGGCCGGCAGATGTTGGTTTGGTTTTTACGACTGGCATAATTCGACCTCTACCTTATTCCACGTCCATGAAATCGATATCCTGACCTTCTGCCAATTTGACATAAGCCTTACGAATATCTTTGCGCTTACCAAGACCGTTCTTAGTGAACTTAGTCTTGCCTTTAATATTTACAGTTTGAACTGCTTCAACTGTAACATTGAAAAGTTTCTCAACAGCCTTCTTGATTTCTGGCTTGCTAGCATCCGCAGCAACCTTAAAACAAACCTGGTTGTTCTCTGCTGCCATAGAAGCTTTTTCAGAAATATGAGGACCTAAAAGAACCTTATAGATACGTTGTTCATTCATCCCAACATCTCCTCAATCTTTTTAAGAGCAGAAACTGTGACAACCACCTTATCGAAACCAACAAGGCTTACAGGGTCAACACTTTCCGCATCACGCACATCCACTTTAGGGATATTGCGAGACGCCAAATATAAGTTTTGATCAATTTCTTCAGAGATGATCAAAGTACTATCTAGCAAACCCTGCTCTTTCAACTTAGCAGCCAGCTCTTTTGTCTTTGGCTCAGCAACAGTTAGCTCTTCAACAACCAACAAACGCTCCTGACGAACCAACTCTGACAAAATAACCTGCATCGCTGCACGATACATTTTACGGTTTACTTTTTGAGAGTGATCTTGCGGCTTCGCAGCAAATGTAACACCACCTGAACGCCAGATTGGGCTACGAATAGTACCTGCACGTGCACGACCAGAACCCTTCTGCTTCCATGGCTTCTTACCACCACCACTTACTTCAGAACGAGTTTTCTGAGCTCGAGAACCCTGGCGGGCAGCTGCCATATATGCAGTGACAACCTGATGAACCAAAGACTCATTAAATTCACGAGAAAACGTAGCTTCAGATACAGCCACTGAATTTCCAGAACCAGTAATTGTTAATTCCATGACGCCCCCTATGCCTTCTGTGCTGGCTTGACAATGATGTCCGCGCCAGTAGCACCAGGAACAGAACCTTTAATCAATAAAAGGTTACGTTCTGCGTCTACACGAACGACTTCTAAGCTCTGAACAGTAACTTGTTCAGCACCCATGTGACCTGACATCTTCTTGCCTTTAAAAACACGACCTGGCGTCTGACACTGACCAATTGAACCGTTTGATCTGTGTGACAACGAGTTACCATGCGTCGCATCTTGCATGCCAAAGTTCCAACGCTTAATACCGCCCTGGAAACCTTTACCTTTAGACTGACCAGTTACATCAATAATCTGACCAACTTCGAAGACTGTCGCATTAAGTGCGTCACCTGCTTTAAGATCTTCGCCTTCGCCTTCCGCCAAACGGAATTCCCAAAGACCACGACCCGCTTCAACACCTGCTTTCGCAAAATGTCCAGCTGCAGCTTTAGATACGCGAGAAGCGCGACGCTCACCAACAGTTACCTGAATTGCACGGTAACCATCAACATCGTCTGTTCTCACCTGTGTGATACGGTTATCTTCAACCTCGATAACCGTTACCGGAATGGATGCACCTTCGTCTGTAAAAACTCGAGTCATCCCAGCCTTACGGCCGACTAAACCAATCGCCATTTTTCACCTCTTAAGTGTACGGGGCTTTCACCCTCTATGGCCCTATAAATTAGGTAGTTACACTTTACCGCTCGATCTAACTTGAACGGCACCAACTTTTTAGAAAAGTTGGAAAAACTTAACCAAGACTAATCTGAACGTCTACGCCAGCTGCCAGGTCAAGTTTCATTAGTGCATCTACAGTTTTTTCTGTAGGCTCTACAATATCCATCATTCTCTTATGAGTACGAATCTCATACTGATCACGCGCATCTTTGTTTACGTGAGGAGAAATCAAAACTGTAAATCTCTCTTTCTTAGTTGGAAGAGGAATCGGACCACGCACTTGCGCACCGGTTCTCTTCGCCGTATCTACAATTTCTTGTGTAGACTGATCGATCAGACGATAATCAAAAGCTTTTAGTCTGATTCTGATTTTTTGGCTTTGCATGTGACCAAAACTCCAGTAATTAGCCACTTAAACCCAAAAAGGCGCGTGACTGCTGTATAAAAAAGGAGCCGCATTGTACGTATTGCAACCAACCGTGTCAACCGACATCCCGACATAAATACGATTTCTTTTAGCACAAAAAAAAGAGCCGCCCGAAGGCAGCTCTTTTTTTAGGATATAGGCGTCAGATTATTCAACAATCTTAGCTACAACACCCGCACCTACAGTACGACCACCTTCACGAATCGCGAAGCGTAGACCTTCTTCCATCGCGATTGGCGCGATCAAAGTAGCTGTTAACTGTACGTTATCACCAGGCATTACCATTTCAACACCTTCAGGCAACTCACAAGCACCTGTCACATCAGTCGTACGGAAGTAGAACTGTGGACGGTAACCTTGGAAGAATGGCGTATGA
>NZ_LWGA01000282.1:0-827 GCF_001635235.1 Oleiphilus sp. HI0117
CGCGGGAAGCGATTTAAGCGCTGGCTTATCCAAGGCTTCAAATTGACTTAAGCGGGAACCCGGTAGTTTCTTAAAGGCACGGCGGTTAAGGTCATCTAGCAAGACCTTAATAGTCTGATTTAGATCTGCCAGCGTGAAGAAGGTTTGATGTCGTAGTCGAGCCAGTATCCAGCGCTGCACGATCAATACCGCGTTTTCTGCTTTTGCTTTATCCTTGGGCTTGAGTGGCCTAGCGGGAATGATCGCCGTTTTATAATGTGATGCCATGTGCTGGTAGCTCACATTGATACCGGGGTCATAACGAGCTGGCTTGCTGACAGCACTGCGTAACTGGTCAGGCACAACGATCTCCGGTACGCCGCCAAAGAACTCAAAGGCTTTCACATGTGCGTTAATCCAGTCGGCTTTGCGTTGCGTCCATGACGCCATTGCGAAGGTGTAGTTACTCGCGCCAAGTATGGCTACAAAGATCTCAGCTGAACGGATCTCGCCAGTATCCGGGTTAACGATAGGTACCGTGGCCCCGCTGTAATCCACAAACATTTTTTCACCGGCAAGGTGAATCTGGCGCATGGAGCGCTTTTGCTTAGAACGCCATTCACGATAGTAGCCGCAATATTGCGAATACTGATAGCCCGCGTCGCCATGTATTTGCTTATATTCCTCCCACAACAATTGCTTGGTAACGCCTTTGCGCTTGAGTTCTTGGTGAATGGCAGCGCAATCAGGCATAACCCGACCATGGCGCGTATTGATCTTGGCGTCGGGGAATAATAAACGTTCTAGTTCATTGTCAGTCATCTCTATTGGAAGTGGCCAGGTTAGCC